>NZ_JBFAHJ010000035.1:0-114674 GCF_040654115.1 Nonomuraea sp. NPDC050786 | reverse complement strand
GAGGTCACCACGCGCCATGCCCATGGCTTATCAAGGCCAGACCACACCGCGCAGACGAATCCACAACCCTCTCGTGATCGGAACCCCGAACAGGCTCTAAGCGCCCCGTTCGGTGAGCGCTGACGAAACCGGCGTCACGCAGGACGGTGAGGTGCTGGGAGACGCCTCCCTTGTAAGACCGAGGCGAGCGCTGAGGCGGGTGGTGGAGGCGGCGAGTTCGGTGAGGATCAGGTGAGGATCAGCGCGCGGGTGCGGCCGAGAACCGCGGCCAGCGCCTCCGGTACGGACACGGAAGGCCTCTCCCAGAGGGCGGCGATGCCCCGCGTCCCGTAGCGCAGAGCGGGCTGCCAGGGCGCGGTGGTGATCGACCAGGTCCCCTTCGAGCAGCGGGCGAATCTCGCGCGGTCGAGCCCGGCCGGGTGTTCGACCGTACCGTCGGGCTGGAGCAGGTGCCCGACGGCTACCGGGCGATGGACGACCGCAGCGCGCTCAAGGTGCTCATCCGGCCGTGACGCGACGCGCGTGCTCGACGAGGACGCCATCGCCCTGGCAGCGGGCGGGTCAGTGCAGCAGGGGCTCGGTGTCCACGTCGTACGTGTAGAGCCAGGCGCTGTGCCGGAGGAAGTCCCCGTCGCGCAGCCCGGCGTCGCGCTCGCGCTGCGCGGGCCCGTCCGGCAGGTGGTTGTACTCCGCCCGGCCCCGGCTCATCAACTGCACCTTGCTGGCGCGCGGCCGGCGGGTCGCCTCGTACGACAGCAGCGCCTTCGGCACCGAGTCGCGGTCGGCCTCGCGCAGGCAGCGGGCGAGGACGGCGCCGTCCTCGATCGCCTGCCCGGCTCCCTGGGCGAAGAACGGCAGCATCGCGTGCGCGGCGTCGCCGAGCAGGGTGACGCGGCCGCTCGTCCACCGCTCGAGCGGGCTGCGGTCGTAGAGCGCCCACCGCTTGGTGCTCGGAGCGGCGGCGATCAGCCGCCGTACGTTCTCGTCCCAGGTCTCGAACTCGCGGGCGAAGTCGGACAGATCCCCATCCGCCGTCCATGACTCGAGCAGCCACTCGTCGGACGGCACGACGGCGACGACGTTCACCAGCCGCCCGCCCGACACGGGATAGTGCACGAGGTGCCGCTTTGGGCCGAGCCAGAGGGACTGGACCGGCCGCCGCGCGTACTCGGGCGCCTTCTCGACAGGGATCAGCGCGCGGAAGGCGCTCAGCTGGCAGAAGTGCGCCTCCACCTCGGGCACGATCAACGGTCTGACGGCCGAATGGATGCCGTCGGCTCCGATCACCGCGTCGGCGCGTACCTTGGTCTCGCCGCCGGTCCGATGCGTGAAGGTGAGCTCCACCTCCGCGTCGTCCTGATCGAGCGCCACCAGGCGGTGATCGAGGTGGACGATCTCCGGGGGCAGCGCGCTCTGGAACATCGCCAGCAGGTCCGCACGGTGCGCGGTGTGCAGGTTGGCGCCGTACATCTGCTCGCACGCCTCTCCCAGCGGCTGCGAGAAGAGGACGTCACCGTCCTCCCACCGCCGGTACTCCCACGCCGCCTCCAGCCAGACCGCGCACCGGGCGAGAGCGTCGCCCAGACCGAGCCGGTTGATCAGCCGGACCATGTTCGGCGCGAGCATCACCCCGGCGCCGACCTCGCGCAGCACCGGCGCCTGCTCGTACACGACGGCGTCCACGCCGGCCCGGCGCAGGTGGATCGCCGCCGCCAGTCCGCCGAGTCCCCCACCCACGACAGCCACCCGTAAGCCCACGGCTCTCCCCCGATCTGCCACCGAATCAGACCTTCATCGTTTACGACAGCCCCGCTCTGACGCGAGCTGCGGGGATAAATTATCCCCATCTTCCCCCTACTGGAAGCCCCGATGGGCACCCAGAAGGCCTCGCTCTCACGGCCCGGCGCGCGGCGTCCGCGGGCACGCGGGTGGTCTCCAGGGGCTCGCGCGCCCTGGCGATGCGCCGCCGGGTGAGCCATCAGCACGTCAATCCATCTTCGAGCCGGTTCAGAGTTATTCCTTGACAGGAATATTCGCTGTGGCGAATACTTCTGCCCATGGACGCAGCGGACGCACTTCTCATCGCACTGGCCGACCCGGCCCGCTGGCGACTCGTGACCCTGCTGGCCGAGCGGCCCCGCTCGGTCGGCGTTCTCGCCCAGCTCGCCGAGGCGCGCCAGCCGCAGACGACCAAGCACCTGCAGACCCTCGAGCGCGCCGGCGTCGTCACCTCCCAGCGCACCGGCCAGCGCCGCGTCTACGCGCTCCGTTCCGCTCCGCTGCGGCACCTGGCGGCGGAGCTCAGCCGGCTCGCCGACACCGCCGAGCAGGCCGGCGGCCCGCGCGAAACCTACGACCGGTACGGGCTCAGCCTCCAGGTGGAGCGACTCGCCGCGGAGGTGCCGGGGTGGGCCGACGGCCGCGCGTTCAGGTTCCTCCGGTCACTGACGCAGCGCCCCGAGGTGGTCTGGCGCCACCTCACCGAAACGCCCCTGCTCACCCGCTGGTGGACACCCGACGACCTGCGCGTCTCCGAGCTCGTGTTCGAGGCGCGGCCGGGTGGACGGGTCGTCCTGGAGTACCGCGACGCCGAGGACGCCGACGGCTCCGACCTGGTCGCCGGGCGTGCGGAGGGAGTCGTCGACGACGTACGCCCAGGTGAGCGCCTCGCCTACCGGTCCTCCCCCATGCTCGCCGGCGGCGACGTCGCCTTCACCGCCCACGTCGCCTTCGACCTGCGCCCCACCGAAACCGGCACCGACCTCGACGTTCAGGTCCGGATCACCGACAGCACCGTCGGCTCCGCGGACTTCATCGCCGGCATCGAGATCGGCTACGCCCAGACCCTAGACAAGCTCTCGGCGACCCTCGCCACGTACGACACCGACACAAGGAGCGCCAAATGACGAACACGACCGGCCGCAGGGTGACCGCGAACCTGGGCCTCACCCTCGACGGGCGCTACCACGGCCCCGGCGGGCCCGGCGATTTCGCCGCGTTCGCCCCTTACGTAACCAGCGACGTCGCCCGCAACCACATGACCCGCATGTGGGAGCACGCGACGACGGCAGTGCTCGGCCGGATCAACGCCGAGGGATTCCTGGGCTACTGGCCGTCGGTCGCCGAGGACGACAGCGCCGATCCGCGCGACCGCGGATACGCCAAGTGGCTGGTCGACACGGAGAAGGTGGTCCTGTCGGCCACCCTGGCCGACGCGCCGTGGGAACGCGCCCGCATGGTGAACGCCCCCGCCGCGGACGTCATCACCGAGCTCAAGAGCAGCGGTGCGGGCGACATCCTCGTCAACAGCAGCGCCAGCATCATCAAGCCGCTGTTGTCGGCAGACCTGCTCGACCGGCTGTACCTCATGATCTTTCCCGAGATCGCCGGGGGCGGGCGACGACTGTTCGACGACGGCCTGCCGGCCACGAAGTGGACGCTCAGCCACCAGGAGACCGGCGAGCTGGGCGAACTCGCCATGGTCTACGACCGACTGCGCTGAGCCGGCCGGCCGGCCGGCGCCTGGCCGGGCGCCACCCGCCCCGTACGGACGATGCCCCAGCCGACGAGCGCCGCGGCCACGACTGTGAGCGTGAGGCCCGCGATCGTGACGGTCTCCCGGAACTCCGCGGTCTGCTGCGCACTCCAGCTCGATGTGGCGATGTCGCCGGTGAACAGCGCCGCGAGGATGGTGCCGGTGACGGCGATGCCGGCGCCGGAGGTGATCTCGGTGGCAGTGTCGGTGAGCGCCGCGCCGAACGTGCTCCGGTTCTTCGGCAGGCCACGGAGCACGTTGACCCCGGCGACCACGCCGACCACGCGCATCCCGGCCGCCACGAGCACGAGTGCGATCGCGACCCACACGTATCCGAAACCGCTCAGCAGAGCGTAGACGGCGAGCCCGAACACGACCGCTGCGGCACTGAGCCAGGCGGCCCGCTCCAGGCCGACGCGTCGCACGAACGGATTGATGAACGCGCCCCCCGCGACCAGGACCACGACCTGCGGCAGCATCCCGATGGCAGCGAGCGCGGGCGTCCACCCCCAGTCGAGCTGCAGCTGCAGCGTCACCATGTAACCGAGGCCGGCGGTCGCGAGCCCCGCCGCGGCCTTGAACGCCAGGCCGCTCGAAACGAGGGGGTGAGCAACGAGTTCGAGGTCAAGGAGCGGGTGACGCGCCGAACGCTCGCGCAGGAAGAAGAGCAGCGCCCCCACGGCGGCCGCTGCCGTGGCCGCCCATGGGACCCACGATCCGGCGCCCTCGTTCACGAACAGCGTCGGCGCGACGAGCGCCGACACGATCGTCGCCGTGCCCAGCACCGCCCCTGCGATGTCCGCCGGATCGCGGTGCAGGTCGGCCGCGGCCTCCGCGGCGATGCCGAGCCGCACACCGATGATCGCGAACATGGCGATCGGCACGTTCACCAGCAGCAGGACCTGCCAGGGCGCGATCGCGAGCACGAAGCCACCCACTGTCGGGCCGATCGCGAGCCCGACCAGACCCACGGTCGAGATGAGGGTTGTCGCGCGG
The DNA here is from genome assembly GCF_040654115.1 of Nonomuraea sp. NPDC050786. Taxonomy (NCBI): domain Bacteria; kingdom Bacillati; phylum Actinomycetota; class Actinomycetes; order Streptosporangiales; family Streptosporangiaceae; genus Nonomuraea; species Nonomuraea sp. NPDC050786. The sequence goes on along the minus strand of NZ_JBFAHJ010000035.1, from coordinate 110,143 downwards.
ACGCGCAGGCCGTCCTCGTCGAACAGCCGGAAGGCCAGCGCCATCGATCCTGGAGTCGTCATCGCGGCCGCGACCCCCATCGCCGCCCGGACGGCGATCAGTTGCTCCGCGGTGGCGACGAAAGCGGTCGCCAGGCTCGCCACGCCGAGCAGGACGAGCCCGATGAGCATGATCCGTCGCCGGCCGAACCGGTCGGCCATCGCGCCGAACGCCAGCATCAACCCGCCGAACACGACCGCGTACGCGCCCGTCACCCACTGCAACGCGGTCGTCGAAGCGTGCAGTTCGCGGCCGATCGTGGGCAGCGCGACGTTCAGGATCGAGTTGTCCAGCATCTCGAAGAGAAAGACCGCGGACAGCCCTGCCAAGGCCACCCACGCCTCCCGCAACGATCGAGGGGAGCGACCTGCAATTTCCTCACGCACGGAGAACTTCCTTCACGTCGTGACCCCGATCGGGACCCTGGTCGAATGAACGCGTCGATCCGGCTGCTCGAGCCGCTCGATCACCTCCGCCACGGCCGGCTCCGCGGTGGCGAGTGGTCCAGTGAGGTACGCCCCGATGACAATGACAGTGGTCTGTTCGGAGGACCTACGACTATGCTAAGTGACTAAATTTAGTTACGCAAGAAAGTGAGATCGGATGCCAAGGACCGGAGAGCGCGGCGGCCCTCAGACGCGTGCGAGGATCTCTGAGGTCGCGACCCGGTTGTTCCTCGAGCGCGGGTTCGACACGGTCACGGTCGCCGAGGTCGCGCGGGAGGCCGGGGTCTCGAGCGTGACGGTCTTCAAGCACTTCCCGCGCAAGGAGGACCTCCTCCTGGATCGCGCGGTCGACGCCGTCGAGCTCCTGCGCTCGGCGGTGCGCGACCGCGCTCCAAGCGTCGACGTGCTGGCGTCCCTGCGCGATACGGCCCTCCGTCTCGTCGACACCCGTCACGCGCTGTCCGGCGTGAAAGACGGATCCATCCCCTTCTTCCGGACCGTCGCGGCGTCCCCCGCGCTGGTCGCGCGGGCGAGAGAGATCGCCTCCGATCTTCAGCGGACCCTCTCCGAGGAGCTCGAGCGCGACCCGACGTTCGAGGGCGACGGGACGTTGCTCGCCGCCTTCTTCATCGCCGGGTACGGCACCGTGATGGTGGAGACCGCGCGCCGCCTCATCGCCGGAGAGCCGCCGGACGCCGTGGCGGACGACCACCGCGCGCGCCTCGAACGGCTCTTCGACGCTCTCCGCAGCGGAGTCGTCCCCCGACCGTGAGACCTGGACTCCGCGTGCTGTGTCAGTCGGCGGCCGGTGGTCACCCGGTGGGCCGGCAGGTGGTGCCCGGCGGCGGGAGCCTCAGGCTCGTCAGATAGCGGTTGACGTGGGCGGTGATGCAGCCGCTCTTACCGTAGATGTAGAGCATGTGGCCGTGCCCCTCGTACCGGACGCTCGACGAGCCCGGCACGTGGCGGATGATGTCGGCGACTATGTCGTGGTCGGTCCAGCTCCCGACCCCCAGGAACGGCACCAGCCCACGGGTGGGCAGCGGCGCCCGTGGGTTGGTGACAGGCGCAGGCCAGCCGACGCAGCCCAGCGGCCACCACGACCGCTGCCCTGCGAAGTTCGGCGACAGCTCCTCGGCCCGCCGCAGCGCCCTGCGGTAGGCGGCGTAGCTCCCGTACCCCTTGCCGTCCAGGCAGTGCGTCATGTTCTGCCCGATGAGAGAGGGAACCTTGGGGCTGCCCGAGCCCTGCCTGACGTAGTCGGCGAACCCCGAGGCGTCGCCATCGGCGGCCTTCTTGATCGCGTCGGCCAGCTGGACCCAGCGCGGGACGTCAGGTTCCGGGCCGGGCGAGGTGACACTGGGCGCCGCGGCGACCTTCAGGTCGAACCCGGTGTAAGCGGCTCCGGATGGATCGTTCCGCACCGGCGTCGGCGAGCGGTCCGCGGCGGTCACCAGCCTGCGCCACACCTGGCCGACGTCGCGGCCGTGCAGGGCGCAGGCCGTGGCCGAACGGCACCAGGCGGCGAACCGCTCCATCTCCCGCTCCGCCCGCGCATACATGCGGGGCTCGTCGGCGGCGGTGTCCTCGATGTGGCCGGCGGTGCCGTCCATGACCATGGCACGGATGCGGGAGGGGAACAGACGGGCGTAGGCCGCGGCCGGCGTTCCGCCGTAGGAGTTGGCGAGGAAGCTCAGCCGCTGCTCCCCCAGGGCGACGCGGACGGCCTCGATGTCCCGGGCGACGGAGGCCGAGTCCATGTGGTCGAAGAACTCCTGGTCAGCGGCGCGGCACCGCTGCGCGCGCTCGCGGTTCGACCGTCCGAGCGCGGCGTACTCGGCACGGTCGGCCGGCAGGGTGATCCACGGGCCGGTGGCGAGGCACTCGTACGGCAGCACGCCGCCGGGCTTGACGGTGTTGCGCGGGGCGAAGCTGATCACGTCGAAGCGGTCACGCAGTTGGGCGAACTTGCCGTAGAACTGCTTCAGATCGTCGATGCCCGACGCGCCGGGGCCGCCGGGGATGGAGAAGACGGTGCCGATCCGGCGTGCCGCGCCGGAGGCGGGCAGCATGCCGACCGGGATGGTGATCTTCCGCTCGCCCGGCGCCTTCCAGTCGAGGGGCACCTGGACGGAGGTGCAGCGCATGTCCCGAGGGGCGTGCTTGTCGTCGCACGGCCGCCAGGCCGGCGAGGACGGGCCGGTGTCTGCCGAGTCGCCGGCGGCGGGCACCCACATCAGGCCCGTCAGGAGCGTCGCGGCGACGCCGACGGCCATGACCTTGACCTTGCGTCCCCGCAGCGCCGTGACCGCCGCGCCCGCCGTCAGCGCGGCGACGACGTAGGCGACGAGCAGCGCGGCCGCCGCCGGTGGCGGCAGCAGGCCGCCGCCCACCCCGGCGATCTGCGCCGGCAGATTCTCGATCATGTACGAGCCGGCCTGCGCCCGCAGCGGCGACGGCAGGGCCTGGGCGACGACGGGGAGCACCAGAAAGATCATGACGAGCGCGACCAGAGTCCCGGGAGTCGAGCGGAGCGCCGCGCCCACCCCCAACCCGACCAGCGCCGCGGCCGCCATGGACAGCCCGGAGACCACCACCGAGGCGAACACCCCGGGATCCGAGAGCGGGGTGCCCAGGGTCTGCCCGTCCAGCAGCAACTGACCGGCGCGCTCGCCGAGCACGGCCTGGGCGGCCAGGTGCATGGCGAACGCCAGCAGCTGACCGGCGACCAGGGCGACGGCCGTCAGGCCGGGAATCTTGGCGAACAGGAACAGCTGCCGCCGCGGCACTGCCACCAGGCTCGTGCGGATCATCCCGGTGGAGTACTCGGAGGTGATCGTGAGCGCGCCCAACGTGCCGAAGACGAAGTAGGCAACCGGCAGCCCGGTGCTCAGCCCGTTCCCGTTACTGGCGAAACGCAGCCGCTCCTCCGCCGTCTGATGGTCGAACCCCCGGCCCGTCAGGTACGCGACCCCCGCGCAGGCCAGCACGGCGAGCACGGAGACGGCCAGCAGGTAGGCGTTCGAGCGCAGGGAGCGGAGCTTGTGCCACTCGGACGCGACGGCGTCCATCATCGGGCCACCTCCGCGGTGGCGGGGCGGGTGCCGTACTCGACGCTGTCCGCGGTGAGCTCCATGAACGCCTCCTCCAGCGAGGCGCTGCGCGGCGTCAGCTCCCGTAACGCGATTCCGGCCCGCAGCGCCAGGTCGCCGATCCGGGCGGGGTCCATGCCCCGCACGGACAGGCCGCCGATCCCGGCGGCGTCCATGCCCCGCACGGACAGGTTGCCCTCGGCCCTGTCGGGCGTCGCCGGGTCGGCGTGTTCGGCGGTCACGGTCGCGCCGTGCGCGCGCAGGATCTCCGCAAGCCGTTCGGGACGCGTCGCGCGCACCAGCACGTCACGCTGGAAGCGGGCGGCGAGCGCATCCGTGGTGGTGTCGGAGATCAGCCGGCCGCGCCCGATGACGACGACGTGGTCGGCGGTGAGCGCCAGCTCGTTCATCAGGTGGCTGGACAGCAGGACGGTGCGGTCCTGGGCCGCGAGCGAGCGCAGCAGGTCGCGGAGCCAGCGGATGCCCTCCGGGTCCAGCCCGTTCAGCGGCTCGTCGAACATCAGCACCGCCGGGTCGCCGAGCAGCGCCGCCGCGATGCCGAGCCGCTGCTTCATGCCGAGGGAGAATCCGCCGATCCGCCGGTCCGCGACCTGTTCCAGGCCGACCTGTTCGAGGACCGCGGCCACCCGCCGAGAACCGATGCCGTTGCTGCGTGCCAGGCAGCCGAGATGGGCGTGGGCCGTGCGGCCGCCGTGCACCGCGCCGGCATCGAGCAGCGCCCCCATCGTGTGCATAGGCCGGCGCAGCGACGCGTAGGGGCGCCCGTCCACCAGCGCCGTGCCCGCGGCGGGGATCTCCAGCCCGAGTACGGCCCGCATGGTCGTTGACTTGCCGGCGCCGTTCGGACCCAGGAATCCGGTCACCAGACCCGGTTTCACCGTGAAGGACAGGTCGTCCACGGCGACCGTGCGGCCGTACCGCATGGTCAGTCCCCTCACTTCGATCACGTCTCATCCTCATCCGCTTGTCTGATCGAGCCGGGCCAGCCTCGCGCTCCGCAGCCTCGGCCTCCATGGGTGCGGACCCACCAGCTGGGTGGGAAATTGCCACCCCGGGGGTAGGGCCGGCCCCACCGCCCTTCTCCGCACCGGCAGGGCAGACTGCATCCGTGATGGGGATACGACTTGCGACCGGCGGGCCGACGCGGAAGGCGGTGACCGATCTGGCGGCGTACACGCTGAACGGGGTGACCGGCCTGGCGCTGAACGCGGTCACCGGTCTGGCGGCGCTGGCGCTGCTCCTCCTGGTGCTGGCGAGCGTCGCCCTGGTACCGGCGGCCGGTCTCGGGGCGGCGCCGCTCGCCCGCGTGCTCGTCCTCGTCCGCCGCCTGGCCGGATTCCAGCGCCGGTGGGCGGGCCAGGTGCTCGGCCTGGACAGCGCCACGGACAGCGCCACGGACAGTGCTATGGACAGCGGCCCCGGCACGTGGCGCGAGCTGGCCTGGCTGGCCCTGCACGGCGTCACAGGCCCTGCCCCCGTGGCGGCGGTGTGGGCGATGCTGTACGCCCTGAACTACGTCTGGTTCCGGCTGCATCCGATGGAGACGAGCAGGCTGAACACCTTCGCCCTCAGCTTGTCCATCGCGGCCATCGCGGTGGTCGTTCTCATCGCCATTCCCCTGTTCCGCGGCGGCCAGGCACGGCTGGCGCGACGGCTGCTGGACCCGGGCCCCGCACCGGATGCGCGGATCCGGGAGCTGACCGCGTCCCGGGCCGCGGTGGTCGACGCGCGCGCGGCCGAGTTGCGCCGTATCGAACGCGACCTGCACGACGGCGCGCAGGCCAAGCTGATCGCCATCCGCATGCACCTGGGGCTGGCCCGCGGCTCCGGCGACCCCGACGAGATACTCCGGATGATCGACGAGGCGAGGGACGTCGCCGGCCAGGCTCTGACGGACCTGCGCGACCTTGTGCGCGGCATTCATCCCCCGGTGCTGACCGACCGCGGCCTGGCCGGCGCCATCGAGGCGTCCGCGCTGCTCTGCCCGATGCCGGTCGAGGTCGAGATCGACCTGCCCGGCCGCCCGCAGCCGCCTGTGGAGTCTGCCGTGTACTTCGCCGCGGCCGAGGCGCTGGCCAACGTGGCCAAGCACAGCGGCGCCTCCCGCGCGTGGGTGCGGCTGCGGCACACCGCCGGCGTGCTCCGTCTGACCGTGGGCGACGACGGTCACGGCGCGGTCCGCCGCGACGGGGGCACCGGCGTGCGCGGCATCGAGGACCGTCTGTCCGCCTTCGACGGCTCGCTCACCATCAGCAGCCCTCCGGGCGGCCCGACCGAACTGACCATGGAGGTTCCGTGCGCGTTGTCATAGCCGAAGATCTCGCACTCCTGCGGGACGGCCTGGTCCGCCTGCTGTCAGCGAACGGCTTCACCGTGGTGGAGGCGGTGGACAACGGCCCCATGCTGCTGGCGGCGATGGTCCGGCACCGTCCGGACGTGTCCGTGATCGACGTACGGCTGCCGCCCGGCTTCACCGACGAGGGGCTGCGCGCCGCGCTGGAGGCGCGCGCCCGGGTTCCGGGGCTGCCCGTGCTGATCCTGTCGCAGTACGTGGAGCAGCTGTACGCGAGGGAACTGCTGTCCGACCGCTCCGGCGGGGTGGGTTATCTGCTGAAGGACCGGGTGGGCGACGTCGACCGCTTCGTCGACGCGGTACGCCAGGTCGCCGAGGGCGGGACCGCGATGGACCCGGAGGTGGTCTCCCAGCTGCTCACCCGCCGCGGCAGGGACGAGCCGCTGGCCGCGCTGACGCCCCGGGAGCGGGAGGTGCTGACGCTCATGGCGGAGGGGATGTCCAACCTGGCGATCGCCGCCCACTTCCAGGTCACCGACAAGGCGATCGGCAAGCACACCAACAACATCTTCGCCAAGCTCGGCCTTCCTCCGTCCGAGGATCACAACCGGCGCGTCATGGCGGTCCTGACCTATCTCCAGGCCACGCCCGTACCCCCAAGATCACCGAGATAGGGCGCTCGCCGGGGCCGAGGTACCTCCGGCCTTGATCAGTACCGCCACGACCACTAGCCTGATCGCCGTGCTGCCGGAAGGCGGGGCCGAGGCGATCGCGTCACGCGGGTGGAGCCCCGACCGCGACGAGCTGCTCGACCACGCCACCATGGAGTTTGGGACTGACTGACGATGAGCGCGGAAGAGGATTTCAAGCAGGTCGGCGCCGAGCTGGCCGACCTGGGTGTACGGATCTCCAGGATGATGGGGAGGCCCGCGCTCAAAGATCAGGCGGGGAAGGTGTTCGCGAGCCTGCAGCGCGACGGCGCGATGGTGTTCCGGCTGGTCAGGGAGACCCCCGAACACACAGCCGCGCTCCAGCTGGCCGGGGCGTCCCTGTTCGACCCTTCGGGGCAGGGCAGGGAGATCAAGGACTGGGTGGTCGTGCCGCACTCCTCGGCCGAGAAATGGACGGATCTGGCCGAGGCCGCCCTCAGCCGCCCGCGCTGATCAGCAGGCCGCCCTGACGGTGTGGCGATGGGTGCCCGAGTCGCGCTGGACGCGGAGCACGGCGTCGCCGGAGGCCGACAGGGAAGCTGGCCGGTGTGGTGTCTGCGGTCATGACGGCCTGCCGGTCGGATTGCCGGCAAGCACACAGGCGACGGGCGGGTCGAGCTCGAGGGTCTCGACCCGGAGCTGGGCGAAGCCGGCCTGGGTGAGCATGTCCTGGAGCTCCTGGGCGGCTCGGGCCGTGGTGTCCCGGGTGGCACCGGGGCAGCGGGGCTGGCTGACGAGCGCGATGCGTCCTCCGGGGCGGAGCAGGCGGCGCAGCTCGCGGAGCCGCTCCACCGGGTCGGGCCAGAACCCCACGGAGTTGACGGCGAGGACGGCATCGAGCGGATCGCCGAAACTCGGCAACCGCTCCACGGAGGCGTGCGTGAGGTGCACGCGCTGGGCGCGGACGGCGGCGGCGTTGCGACGGGCGGCCTGCCGGACCATGGCCTGCGAGTGGTCGATGCCGAAGACGTGGCCCCGGGTGGCGCGGGCGGCGAACTCGGCGATGGCGATGCCGGGACCGAAGCCGATCTCGAGCACCCTGTCGGTGGGCTGCACGTCCAGCAACGACACCGCCCAGATGTTGCGCTGCTGGTTGGAGGGGCGATGAGCGAACATCCACCCGTTCGCCCACCCGACGATGCCCCGGGGTCGGTGCGCCTGGCTCACCAGGTATCTGAGCGCGCGCTGCTTGAGAGACGTACCTGCTGTCTGCATGATCGCCAGTGAACGACTTCAAGTATGCTTGAAGTCAAATGAGTGAGCAGTTGACGATCGGCGAGCTGGCGAGCCGCACCGGTGTCGCCACCTCCGCTCTGCGCTACTGGGAGGAGCTCGGCCTGCTACCGGCGCCGGCTCGCATCTCAGGCCAACGGCGTTATCCGCCATCGGCGGTCGGGCTGGTCGGTGTGGTGTTGCTGCTGCGCGATGTCGGTTTCACGTTGCGGGAGGTCAAAGCGTTCATCGCGTCTCGCTCGTCGGCCGGCGACGGCTGGCGGGAGCTGTACCGACGCAAGCTCACCGAGCTGGATCAACGGATTGCCCAGGCCCAGGTGGCTCGCACCGCCATCGCCCATGGCCTGGCCTGCCCGCACAAGGACATCTTCGAGTGCTCCAACTTCGCCGGCGGGGTCGCGGCGTTCCTGGCGGGATCTTCTCTCGAAGAGGCTCACGAAACGGCTCATTCCCACTGACCTCCGCGAGATCGTCACGGCGGAAGGAAGAGACCGAGCTGCCGGTGCGCACATCGGCACAATCATGGCCGTTAGCATCGACGACCTGGAGAAGGCGGCGCCGGCGGTGGCTACGTCGCCTCCGAGCGAATCGAAGGCACGCTCGACGGCCGCCAGGGCACCTTCGTCGTCCAGCACTGGGGGCTGGCCGACGGAGCGGAGCAGAGCAGCGAAGGAAGCATCGTCCCGAACTCCGGGACGGGGGAACTCGCCGGGATCGCCGGTCGAGCGATGGAGCGCAAGTTCCAGGTGCTCACGCGGTCTACACGGGGGGCAGACCAAGTACGGGAGAAAGGGACAGTGGGGCTGCTGAACGGCTAGTCAGAGGGGGTGTTCCTCGGATGATGTGGCCCTCTGCTTGGGCTTGATTGCGGTTTGGTGAGCAAGGCATCTGCTGGAGTTGGTCGTCGCTACGGTTTCGGCGTCTGGACGCCGGGATCGAGGCGAGGGACGGCCTTGGATGACGTGGATCGAGCGGACCGCCTATCCGCAGTTCAAGCGGCTGACGTCGGCGCGGGTGCTGCATGTGTTCTTCACGCCGTCGCCGGAAGAGGTGGATTGGGCTGAAAAACGGACCGGCAGCCCGGAGTCGTGCTTCGCGCTGGTGCTGGCGTTGAAGTGCTTCCAGAAGATGGCGCGCTTCCCGTCCCCGGACGAGATCCCCGAGGTGGTGATCGACCACGTTCGGCGCTGCCTGGAGTTGGCCGACGATGTCTGGCCGGACCATGGCTCCTCCGGCAGCGCAAAGGCGCATCGCAAGCTGGCGCGCCAGCGTCAGGGCGTGAAGTACGACGCGGGCCGGGCCCGGGCGATTGCCGCAGTGGCGATCCGGAAGGCGGCCCAAGCCAAGAACAACCCGGCAGACCTGATCAACGTCGCGATCGAGGAATTACTCCGGCTCCGGCTGGAACTACTCGGATACACGACGCTGGAGGACCTGGCCACCAGCATTCGGGCCGAGGTGAACACCACCATCTTCGCCACGATCCTGCAGCGGATGGGCGAGGCCGGCCGGGCCCGGATGGAAGGTCTGCTCGTCGTCGGGCCGGATGGCAAATCGACGTTCAACCGGCTCAAGAAGCCCGCCCAGCGGGCCACCTGGTCGCGATTCCGCGAGCAGGTGAGATGGCTGGACCAGGTGGACGCGCTCGGCGACACCGACGCCTGGCTGGACGGCATCGCGCCGTCGAAGATCGCCGACTTCGCTGGTGAGGCCGACGCCCAGGATGTCGACATTCTGTCGCGCTACGACCCGGTCAAGCAGGTGGCGTTGCTGGCGTGCCTGACGCACACCGCCCGGATGCGGGCCCGAGATGACCTGGCCGAGATGTTGTGCAAGCGGATGGCCTCCCACGTCAAGCGGGCCAAGGCGGAGCTGGAGGAGATCCGCGCTCGCCAGCGCGCGATGAGCGAGCGGCTGATCGGCACCTACCGCCAGGTGTTGGAACGTCTCGACCCCGGCAGCGAGACCTCGGCCGCCGGGGTCGAGGCGGTGGCGCGGGCCATGGAGGCGGTGACCTCTTGCGCGGCAGTCGCCGGGCAGGTCCAAGCGCTCGGCGAGATGCTGTCGGCGCTCGTAGTGCAGACCCACAGCATGCAGACCGTACGGGCGGCGGTGGAGCAGGCCGGCGGGTTCGCCGCGCAGCTGGCCGACATTGAGGAGGTCGCCGCCTTCCACGGCGACGCCCACGAGCTGCTGGTGTACCGGTTCTTCAAGAAGGACCGGCCGGCGCTGTTCGAACTGGCGGGCAAGCTGCGGCTGAAGGCCACCTCCAGCGACGATTCGGTACTGGCCGCGCTGGCGCACGCCCGCGAGCACTCACCCAAGCGGCGCGACTTCATCCCGCTGCCGCCCCCGGTGGAGGAGGACGTCCCGGAGTCGGGCATCGCGTTCGCCTCGGGCAACTGGCGGCGCGCGGTGACCGACCGCAGACGGCCCGGCATGGTCGCGCGGCGGCACTTCGAGGCCATGGTGTTCTGCTACCTGGCCGAGGAACTGCGCACCGGCGACGTGGCCGTGCTCGGCTCGAACGAGTACGCCGACTGGAGCGCTCACCTGCTGCCCTGGGACGAATGCCAGCCGAAACTGGCGGCGTTCTGCGAGAAGGTCGGCCTGCCCGACACCCCCGCCGGTTTCGTCGCCCACCTCAAGGGCGCCCATCTGAGCGCGGCCGCGCATTTGGACGCCGGCTACCTCGACAACGCCGACCTGGTCATCGACGAGGGTGGTGTGCCCACCCTCAAGCGCCGCCGCGGTAAGGGCAGCGATGCGGAGGCCGAGCGGCTGGCGGCCGAGATCGAGCGGCGCATGCCCGAACGCTCGCTGCTGTCGATCGTGGCGCGCACGGCCCACTGGCTCACCTGGTATCGCCACTTCGGCCCGGCCTCCGGCTCCGACCCCAAGATCAAGGACAAGCTGGGGCGGTACTCGCTGGCCGTGTTCACCGGCGGCATCAACATCGGCCCGTACGAGGCGGCCAAGCACTTCGCCGGCGTCACCGCCCGCGAGCTGTCCATGGTCCGCAACCGGAACATCACCCTGAAGAAGCTGAACGCCGCGATCGCCGACGTGGTCAACGCCCTCGCCGAGCTGGACGTGATCAAGGCATGGGGGGACGGCAGCACGGTGGCCGCCGACGGCACCCAGGTGGACACCTACATCGACAATCTCCTGGCCGAGACCAGCATCCGGTACGGAGGATTCGGCGGCATCGCCTACCACTACATCTCCGACACCTACGTGGCGCTGTTCTCCCGGTTCATCCCGTGCGGGGTGTGGGAGGCGGTGCACCTGATCGAAGGGTTGCTGGCCAACGACTCCGACATCCAGCCCTCCACCGTGCATGCCGACACCCAGGGCCAGAACTTCCCGGTCTTCACCCTGGCCACGTTGTTCGGGTTCGACCTGATGCCGCGTATCCGCAATTTCAAGGACCTGATCTTCTTCCGCGCCTCTGAGAAGATCGCCTATCCACACATCGACCAGCTGTTCGGGGAGAGCGGCCGCAACGTCATCGACTGGAAGCTGATCGACAAGCACTGGATCGACCTGATGCAGGTGGCGATCTCCATCAGTGAGGGCCGCCTGTCCTCGGCCACGCTGATGCGGCGGCTGCGGTCCAACTCCCGTAAGAACCGTATCTACAAGGCCTTCCGTGAGGTCGGCCGCAGCGTGCGCACAGTGGCGTTGTTGCGGTATCTGGCCGACCCGGCGTTGCGGGCGCGGGTGACCGCGGCGACCAACAAGGTCGAGTCCTACAACGGATTCTCCAAGTGGCTCGGGTTCGGCGGGGTGCTGGCCGACAACGACCCCGAAGAGCAGGAGAAACTGATCAAGTTCAACACCCTGCTGGCCAACCTGGTCGTCTTCCACAACGCGCTGGACATCTCCGACGTCGTGCGGCAGCTTGTCGCCGAAGGCTGGAGCATCACCGCCGACCACCTCGGCCAGATCGCCCCCTACCTGCGGGCCCACATCAGCCGCTTCGGTGCGTACGCGACCGATGAGCTTCGTCACCGGCCCGATCCATTCGATCCGCTGCTGAAGGAGGTCGACTTCAGCGACGTCGAGCTGGCCGCTTGATCATGGAGGCGTTTGGTGCTGGCTGGCCGCCCCGCGATGACAGCCCGGACATGACAGGCACCGCCCGCCTAGCACTTGCCGCGAAGAGTCCAGGCATGTACGTGATAACAGCCTATTCTCCGGTACATGACCCTCCCGGCCATCCCCGCGACCTGCGTCCGAGCATTCGTTCGACGAAGTTGCGGGCCCAGACGACCTCGTTCTCCCGCTCGTATTCGAGGAACTCCACTCACGCTGCAGCGGCGGCGATATCCAGACTTTTCATCCGCGCCCTATTGGTCATCATCTTGGCGAGCAGCCGACCGGCGATCGGCAGCCGGGCGAGGCGGATCATCACGGACCGAAGCAGCAACTCGGCGCGGTTGCCTGGGGTGAAGAAACCGCGCATGCTCACACCGCTGCCGAGGTGGTGGTCGATGAACGGGCGCAGGTGGTCCTCCCAGTCCTGCAGCGCTCGTGGCACGTCGTGCGGGTGGCGTTCCAGCATGGTGCCGAGCAGGTCCGCCCCGGCCAGGCCGGTGGATGCCCCCATGCCGGAGTAAACGGTCAGGCACCACGCGGCGTCGCCGACGAGCACGACTCGGCCGCGGTGCCAGTGGTCGAGGTGCACCTGCTCGGCGGAGTCGAACAGGTGGTCCGGGGCCTTCTCGAACTGGTCGAGCAGCCAACCGAGCGTGGAGCCGGTGGGCTCGGGGCCGTAGGCGGCGCGCAGCGAGTCGATGGCCGGCCGGGTGAACTCGGCGTCCACGTCGTCGGTGCGGTAGGAGAACAGCACCGACGGCGGACGGTCGGCGAACGAGAACACCCACACCGATCGGCCCGCCTCGGCCATGTACAGCCCGTCCTGTAGGCGGTAGCCGGGTACCGGCTCGGGCAGGCTGTACACGGCGATCATGTAGTTCAGCCGACGGATCGGGCTCTGCTCGGGCTCGAACGCAAGCCGGCGCACCGTCGAGCGCAGTCCGTCTGCCCCGACCACCAGGTCGAACCGTTCGACGGTCGTCGTCTCCGTCGTCAGGTCGCGGATCTCGACGTCCACCCCGTCGAGGTACTGGTCCAGCGCGATCGGCACGGTCGAGTACCGGATCTCGACCTCGTCGGGCAGGGCGGTGAAGGCCGCGTCTTCGATGTCGCCCCGCATCACCATTCGAGACCCGCCGAACACATCGGCGTAGCCCACACCGCGGCGGCGCCGGCCCGTGCGGTCGACGTCGTAGCTCACGCCTTCCGGAGCGAAGCGATTCGGCACCGCGTCGGCGATGCCCAGCCGCTGCGCGGCGGCGAGCCCGGTCCCGAACAGGGCGATGAAGTATCCGCCGCGGCGCCGCTCGGGGGCCTTCTCCAGCACCACCACGTCCCAGCCCGCGCGATGCAGTCGCAGCGCGGAGGCGATCCCGCTGATCCCGAGGCCGACCACCAGGGCCCGCTGTCGCGATGTCGTGTTCTTGTCCATGGGATTGCGGTCCGACATTGTCGTGTCCTCCATCTGGTTGGGGTGGGTCGGCCGTTCAGGAAGCCGAGGATGTGGAGTCGTCGAGGCGGGCGAGGAAGCCGAGGAGTGTGGCGTTGACCTCGGCGGGACGCTCCTGCTTGCTTGCTTGCTTGCTTGCTTGCTGGCATGGCTGAAAACCGTCTGGAAACTGATCGGTTTCCACCTCGGAAACAGATCGGTTCCTCACCAACGAAGGTGAGGCGAGCGGGTGACGGGCTGAGATCTCAGGGCTTCAAGATCATCCTGTGGCCCCCTTTTGCGGTCAGCAGTTGCCGGCCAAAGGGACAAGCTTGCGGAGACGCCACACGTCCGGGCTTACTACCGCGTACGCCGCCGCGGCGCCGAAGTCGTGACCGATGAGATCCGCCTGCTGAGGACTCCGGTGTGACGTCATGTTCTGCTCCGGAGCGCTCAGTGGCTCGGGGCACCCACCAGTTCGCGCAGGCGAGTATTGTTCTGCAGCGCCCATCGCATGGTCCGCGGTGGGCGTCCGAGCAGGGTTTCCAGTTGGTCGGAGAGGACGTCGTACCGCCCGCTGGCGATCAGCCTGGTCTGGATCTTCAGGTGCGCTGCCACGTGTCGGGCCGCAGCCGGATCGCCCAGGGTCTCCTGCAGGACGGTCTCGTCAAGGAAGGCCTCGTTCCAGGTCTCCACTTCCTCAGGGATGTAGACGACCTGGCGTCCCAGCACGGCTGCGTAGTCCTCAGCGAACCCGTACATGTCCTTCAGCTCCGGGCCGGTGAGCGCGTAGGACTTCGAGATGTGCGGTGCGGGGTCGGCCAGGATCTTCACGCACACCTCGGCCACGTCGTGCACGGCGATGGGCGCGAGCCGCTGGTTGCCGAAGGGCAGGCGCAGTTCGCCGTTGCTTAGCGGGCCCAGGAGCATCCAGGTCAGATGGGGGTTCTCGGCGAACAGGGTCGCACGCACGTTGACGGTGGGGATGCCGGACCAGTCCAGCACCCGCTCGCAGACCCAGTGCGCCCGCTGCTGCGGTGACCAGTCCGTGACCAGTCCGCCGAGCCAGGAACGCCGCTCTTCCTCCGGTGTGGTCATCTTCTCGAGCGTCATGTACGACTGCTCGTAGTTGGACATGTGCACGAAGGCCTCGATGTCGCCCTGGGCTCGCGCCGCCGCGACCATCAAGGTGAGGGCATCGGCGTAGTACGGCTGCGGGGTCATGCTGAAGTAGATGCGCCTGACACCCTTCAGCGCGGCGGCCACGTCCGCGAGTTTGAGCAGGTCGCCGACGAAGACCTCGGCCCCGGCCTCGCGCAGCGACTGCGCGCGTTCGTCGTCCCGTCGCACGAACGCGCGCACCGGGTGGCCCTGTTCGAGCAGCATGTCGACCATCACCCTGCTCACGCCACCGACTTGGCCGCCGGCGCCGGTGATCAGAATGGGATTGCGCTCCGACATCGTCGTGTCCTTCATCGGGTTGGGGTGGGTCGGCCGTTCATGCTGTGGCCGCTTTCAGGCTCACCTCGGCGATCCCCTGCAGGGCCGCGTCGGTGTCCGCGATGGCCAGCACCTTGTTGATTTCGGCGCCGGCCAGTGCGCCGGCCGCTGCGGAGGCTCCGACCTGGGCGACCGGATCGGTGGCGTTGCCGGCCACCCACACACCCGGCACCTCGGTGATGCCGGCCGCGCCGGAGGCGAAACCGCGGGCCATGTTCGGCAGGTCCTGCACCGGCAGGCCCAGACCTTCCAGGCCCTGGGTGCGGGCCTGCATCCGCGGGCCGACCGCGAGGACGCGGCGGGCCACGACCTGACCATCGGCCAGGCGCACCCCGGCGAGGGCACCGCCGGTGTCGTTGACGACCTCGGTGACCGGGGTGTCGATGACGCGGATGCCACGGGCGGCGAAACGGGCGCGGCTGTCTTCGTCCAGGTCGGTGCCGTGGGTGAAGTAGGTCAGGTCCTCGGTCAGCTGACGGAACAGCAATGCGTGGCCGATGGAGGCCGGGCCGGTGGCGAGGACACCGATGGGTTCATCGCGCACCTCCCAGCCGTGGCAGAACGGGCAGTGCACCACGCTGTGCCCCCAGTGCTCGGCGAGCCCGGGCACCTCCGGCAGCACATCCGTGAGGCCGGTGGCCACCAGGATGCGGCGAGCGGTGACGCTGCGGCTGTCGGCCAGGGTGACGGTGAACCGCAGGTCCCCGTCCGCCGACGGAGCGGCAGGCTCGGCCGAGACCACCTCGCCCTGGACGACGCGTCCGCCGTACTGGCGCACCTGCTCGCGGCCCCGTCGAAGGATCTCCGACGGCGGAGTGCCGTCGAAGACGATGAAGCCGTGCACGGCCTCCGCGGGCGCGTTGCGCGGGGAGCCACTGTCGATCACGACGACCGAGCGGCGGGAGCGGGCGAGGATCAGCGCACCGTTCAGCCCCGCGGCGCCCCCGCCGATCACCACCACGTCGACGGTCCCCTCGGCCAGCGCATCGCTCGCGGAGTCCTCGCCGAAGAGCGGCTGGGTCACCTGTGTCATGAGTTCAACCTCCAAGCCGCCTTCGCGGCATCACGGTCCCGCAAGCCCGGACCAAGCCGGTCCGGCGAGCCCAGGACGGTTGTGTACTGAACTGTCAGAAACCTATGCGGTTCTGTACTGACTTGTCAAAGTACGGCAGGTCGGCCATACGATCAGACTGGTCAGGTCCACGAAGGACGCTCGCTGTGGTGGTTGGGCACGGCGGCGATGGCCGTGGCGAGAGTTGAGCCCAGGGAAACGGAAGTCGGGGCCGACGCCGGCAAAACGAGCGGAGAAGAATCGTGACCGGAGTGATTCGCCTGCCAGACAAGGGAGAAGCATGAGCATCATCCCCGTGCCGGACGAGCTGACCCATTACTCGTCCCGTCGGCTGGGCGAGGTCGATGAGGTGGCCTGGCCGGTGTTGAGCCAACACGCCCTGGACCTGTTGCGGTCATCCGGTGAGGAACTGCACCCCGCGCCCGGCGAGTTGCTGTGGGACGCCGGTGATCCCACCGACTTGCACCTCGTGCTGACCGGTGGCGTGCTCCTCGTGGACCGCCGCGAGGACCGGGTTGTCTTCGTGATCGAGGCCGGTGACTTCGTCGGCGAGCTGGGCATGCTGATGGGACAACGCGCCGTCTTCCAGGGCGTGGCCATGGAAGACACCGCGATCCTGCGGGTTCGGGTGGAGGAACTGCGCCGGCTGGTGGAGATCTCGGGGGAGCTGAGCGATGTCCTGCTGTCCGCTTTGGACGCCCGGCGGCGCTTCCTGAGCAGGAAGGGCGAGGGTGGTCTGGTACTGGCCGGAGACGACGACCGCGACCTGCACCGCCTCCAGGACTTCGCTGAACGCAACCAGATTCCCTACCGGACGGTGCTGCGCTCGAACCCGTCGGCGTGGTCGGAGCTGGCGCAGACCTGTGCCTTGCCCGAGACCGGTACGGCCGTTGTCACGGCACAGCGCCGCGTCATGACGGCGCCTACCACGCGTGACCTGGCAACCGCGCTGGGAATCGACCTGTGGGGCATCGCCGACGATTCCCGGTGTGACCTGCTGGTGGTGGGCGCCGGACCGGCGGGGCTGGCCGCTGCTGTGTACGGGGCGTCGGAAGGCCTGGACGTGGTCGTCGTCGAGGACGTCGCCATCGGCGGCCAGGCCGGCAGCTCGTCACGGATCGAGAACTACCTCGGCTTCTACCGCGGCGTGTCCGGGGTTGAACTGGCACGGGCGGCGATGCTGCAGGCGGTCAAGTTCGGGACCAGGCTTCTATCACCCCGCTCAGTCACTGGGCTGTCGGAGGTGCCCGGCGGGTTTCGGGTGCGGCTCGACGACGAGCACGACGTCCTCGCCTCAGCGGTGATCATCGCCAGCGGCGTGCGCTACCGGCGCCTGGACCTGCCTGGCCTCGTCGACCTGGAGGGCCGTGGCGTCTACTACGCCGCCAGCCAACTGGAGGCCAACCAGGTCTCCGGGCGGAACGCCGTCGTGGTCGGGGGCGCCAACTCCGCCGGCCAGGCGGCCCTGTTTCTCGCGCGGAACGCCGGCCACGTCCACGTCCTGATCCGCCGCGATGACCTGCGCGACACCATGTCGAACTACCTGGCGCAGCGCCTGACCCACCACGAGCGGATCACCGTGCACCCTCGCTGCGAACTGTCCGCCGTCCATGGCAGCAGCCGGCTCAGCGGGCTGACCTGGCACGACCGCGCCCGCGACCGGGACATACGACTCGACGCGGCCGCACTGTTCCTGATGATCGGCGCGGACCCCTGCACACCCTGGCTGCACGACATCGGCGTCGACCTCGACGCCAAGGGCTTCGTGCTCACCCACGACAGCTTCGCCACCTCGATACCCGGGCTGTTCGCCGTCGGTGACGTGCGCGCAGACTCCGTCAAGCGGGTGGCATCGGCCGTCGGCGAGGGATCCGTGGTCATCTCCGCAGTCCACGCCTACCTCGCCAGCAGAAGGACGTTCTGACCCGAGCCTTACGGCGAGCCATGGTTGAACAGCTCCGGATGCCGGGTCAGCTCGACCCCGGTCCGGCGGATGTGACCGGAGCGCAATCGCGCTCGGCGTCCACCGAGCCCCAGCGCCGGATCGCATCCAGGAGCAGTCGATGCTCCTCCCGGGGCCTTGCCGGTTTGATGCCGCATTCTTTCTGAGTTGGAAGGGATGCATGTCATGCCGAAGCGGTTGGATCCCGAGCCGGGGCCCGAGCTGTCCGGCTGGTGCTGTAGCACCGTGCCGAGTACCCGACCACATACCGTGGCGGTGCTGGCGGTGTCCAAGAAGGTCGCGGTAGGCAGAAGTCGTTGTGGCGCTGGGTCGCCCAGGCCGAGATTGACGGCGGCGAGGCGCCCGGTGTCACGATCGAGGAGAACGAGGAGAACCGTCGGCTGCGTGAGGACGCGATTCTGAAGGCGGCCACAACTTTCTTCGGGGAGCTCGACCTCTGCAACGGCGGATGGTCGCCGTCATCGACGAGCAGCGTTTACCTGACGGTTCTGACCGAGCGGGTTGAAGGTTGCATCGCTGGTCATCGGGCGGAGATCCGCCTCCTCCCGCCGTCGGCAGCAACGCCATGTCAGAGTCCGCCGCGCGCCGCCGATCCCGGTGGTCTCGCCGCGAGGGTCGAGTGATCCGCTACTGGGCCCATGCCGCGATCCGTTCCGCGATCGCCTCGGGGGCCTCGATGTGCAGGAAGTGACCGACGTCGGGGACGACCTCCAGCGCGTGCGGGGCGGCGAACCGATGTCGGTCGTCGACCTGCGGGGGGAGGATGCAGCCGTCGTCGGCACCGTGGAGCTGCAGCAGGGGCACCGTGATCGGCTGAGACAGGCGGCGCGTCGCCCCAAGCATGCCGGGTCGCAGCATCGCCCGGTAGTACTTGATGGGCGCGGGCATGCTCGCCCGCAGGTGCTCGTGTAGCTCCGCCTCCAGAGCCGGATCGAGCGAGAGGCCGGGCGACCAGTGACGCCAGAGGCGGTCGATGAGGGCGAGATCGCGGGCGGCGACCATCAAGCCGCTTCCCGGCAGTTGAAAGAGCCCCATGTACCAGCTTCGGCGTAGCTGAGCGGGGCGCGGCCGGCTCAGGAACGTGAGTGGGTGGGGGAATGCGAGCGTGACCGCGCGTTCGATCCGCTCCGGCGCGGTGACGCAGGTATGGTATGTGATCGCGGCGCCCCAGTCGCGGCCGATCAACTCCACGGCTCGTCCGGGAGACCAGCGGTCGATCAGCGCGAGCACGTCGCTGGTGAGGGCTGCGAGGTCGAACGGCCCCGCGGTTGGGGACGGCGCGTAACCGCGAAGCCAGGGTGCGACGACGTGACGTCCGCGGCGGCCGAGCTCGGCGAGGAAGGGCGTCGCGGTCGGCGGATGGTCCGGGAAGCCGTGCAAGACGAGCGTCGGTTGACCATCGGGATCACCACCCTGCAGCGCGTGAAAGGTGCCGTGTGGCAGGTCGAAGGCGACGCGTTCGAACTCCATGTGTGTCAGCCTTCTCCACGAGCGGTCGGACGACAGATGCTGATGCTGGCTTCGGTGTCTCTGGTTTTGGACATGGGCGTCTGCTCAGGCGCCGGGTGTCCTGCGGGGTCAGCCGGCCAGCCGGTTGAGCTTGCGGATTTGGTTGTCGAAGGCGCGCGAGGGCACGATCCGGCGCAGGAGGCTGACGCGTGCGGCCATCGAGCCGGCGGTGTACCGGAGCTTGGGCTTGGAGTCGGTGGCGGCCGCGACGATCACCTTCGCGACAACGTCCGGGTCGTCGGCGGTGCGCACGGCGGTGGCCAGCACGTCTCGGGCGATCTCCCGCTGTGCGGCGTAGACCGGCAGGGGCGAGTCGGGTGCCAGGCTGCTCGCCTCGAAACTCGTGCTTGTGTAGGCCGGCTCAATCAGCAGCATCCGGACGCCGTGCTCGCGAAGCTCGTGGTCGACGGACTCGGAGTAGCCCTCGACCGCATGCTTGGCGGCAGCGTAGACAGCCATGAAGGGCGCTGGGATCAGACCGAGTACCGAAGAGACGTTGACCACGCGGCCACTGCCCTGGGCGCGCATGTGGGGCAGCACCGCGTTTGTCATCCGCATCAGACCGAAGACGTTGATGTCGAAGACCTCCTTGGCCTGGTTGATCGAGCTCTCCTCGCCGGCGCCGACCGCGCCCACGCCCGCGTTGTTGACCAGGACGTCGATCCGACCGAACCGCTCGATCACCTCCTCGACCAGGGAGCGGACCGACTCGTCGCTGGCCACGTCGAGATCGAGGAACGTCACCCCGGCCAGCGGCCCGGCGTTCGCCGCGTTGCGGCTCGTGCCGACCACCGCGAAGCCGGCGTCCACGAGGGCGAGCGCTGCCGCCCGCCCGATCCCGGAGGAGGCGCCCGTCACAAGGGCCACTGGGGAAGCTGTCTGCATGGTGATTCCTTCGGTTTTGTTGGCATGACTTCGTCGTGCCCAGTGCGGGGTCGCCAGGACGGTTGTGTACTGAACAGTCAAAAACCTAGGCGGTTCTGTACTGAGTTGTCAAGTACGGCGGGTCGGCCCTACCTTTGGTGTATGGCGAGACCACGAAGCTTCGACCGCGACCACGTCCTGCATGCCGCCGAGCGGCAGTTCCGCACCACCGGCTACAACGGCACCAGCGTCGACGACATCAGCGCCGCCACCGGCCTGGGCCGCGGCAGCCTCTATGCCGCGTTCGACGGCAAGCACGGCGTGCTGCTGGAGGCGATGGCCGGCTACTTCGCCCGGCTGAGCCAGGGGCCGCGGAAGATGCTCGCCGGACCGGACGAGGGTGCCCTGGAACGACTGCACCAGTACTTGCTCCGCGCCGTCCATGGGGTGCCACTCGCCGCCGACGTACTCCCCGCCTCCGACCGGGCGGGGGCGGCCTGCTTCGCCGCCAAGATGGCCTTGGAGGTCGGCGCCTCCGACCCCGAGGTGAAACGCCTGGCCAAGGAGTGCTTCTCCGTGGTCCGGACGGCGGTGGCCGAGTGTGTGCGAGCGGCGCAACGCAACGGTGACATCGACCCCGACGCGGATCCCGACGACCTCGCGTACCTTCTGCTGACCATCATCCGCGGGACCGATGTAGTAGGCGCGTACGGCCACAGTCCCGCCCGCCTGACCTCGATCGCGGAGAGTGCGTTCGCCTTGCTGCCTCGCCCGCACCACACCTGAGAAGGACACGGCCGGCCTCGCTGCACAGACATCCGATGCGGTCGGCCCGCTTCGACGCCGCGGAGGGCACGGCCCGTAGGTTTACGCGCCGCCGGGAGGTCGTCTGGGCGGTTGGCGAAGAACTGCGCCCGCATCAGTCGCCGGGCTTGAACTGCACGGTCAGTCGCCGAACGCCTCGCCGCCAGCAGACGGTGGTACTTCGGCCGCCGCTCCGCCAACTCGGACCGCGTTTGCAGGAAGGAGCAGAACCTGCTGGACATCGACATACAGGTCCACCGCGTCGACCAGCTCGTCCGGGTAAGGCTCACTCATAGCCACGATCTTTATCCCCGCGCGACCAGGGCGGGGCCCGACTTCGCGACGAGATCTACGCACGACCACGTGACCTGCGGATCGGCACCTTCGCCGAGTCGATCGCGATCGACGCCGACGACGTCGCGATCAAGCCCTCCTCGCTCTCCTTCGCCGAGGCCGCCGCCGTACCCCTGGTGGCGCTCGCCGCTCAGCAGAGCCTCGTCGACCTCGCCGACGTCCGCCCCGGACAGAAGATGCTGGTGCACGCCAGCGCCGGCGCCGGCGGCCTCGGCTCGACCTCCATCCAACTCGCCAAGCACCTCGGCGCGTACGTCGCCACCACCGCCCACACCCGCGACATCGACAAGGTCCGAGACCTCGGCGCCGACGAAGCCATCGACTACACCACGACCGACTTCGCCGACGTCCTCAACGGCTACGACGTCGTCCTCGACTCGCTTGGGCCCGGCCAGCCTGAAGAAGTCGCTGATGGTCCTGAAGCCCGGCGGACTGGCCATTGGCGTGGTCGGCCCACCCGACCCGGCCTTCGCCGCGCAGCTCGGCCAGCCGCTCCTCAAGCCGGTCATGGCCGTGCTGAGCCGCAAGCTCCGCAGCCGGGCGAAGCGACTGGGCGTCCGGTACTCGTTCTTCTTCATGCGCGCCGACGGTGCCCAGCTCAAGGCCTTGGCAGCCCTGTATGACGCCGGCACGCTGCGCCCCGTGCTCGACCGCACCTTCGACTTCGACGAAACCTCGACGCCCTCGCCTACGTCGAGCAGGGCAAGGCCAACGGCAAGATCGTGATCACCCATTGACCAAGACGTCGGTGGACCCCCGTTGCCTTTTGACCGTCCCCAGCCGGGACGGCTCGGTGGGCACCAGGTTCCCGAACGTCGTTGCCCCGGTGTGTGTAAGGCGCGGGTGGCGCTCTGTGTCGGGTCTGGGGGTAACCATCTGCCAGGCGCTGGCGCCGGTGGCCAACGTGCTGGCGAGCCATGCGGCACGCTGGGTGGGGCCGTGTGATCGCCCTGGTCAGCGACATGACTATCCCTTTCTTTCGTACTTGGTCTGCCCCCCTACACGTTGTGACATCCGACCGGCTAGGCCGCCCTGCTCAGGTTCTCGCCGAAGAACCCGGCGATCCTTTCGACGGCGAGATCCACGTGCTGCTTCCTGTCATAGAGGTCAACGTGGCTGGCCCCGTCGATCCAGTGGAGCTCCTTGGGGCCGGTGGCGCGCTGGAAGGCTTCGATGCTCATCCAGGACGTGACGGCGCGGGTGCCGACGATCATGAGCAGCGGCCGGCGCCCGATCAGCGGGATCGGCGCGAAGGCGTCGAAGGACGCCATCTTGTCGATGCTGTCCCAGGTGAGGAAGCCCGCCGAGCGGGGGTGCCGGCCGCGTTCGGTGCGGTAGTACTCGAAGCCCTCGGCACCGTGCTCCCCGCCGAGCGCGTAGGCCTGCTCGACGGTGTCGGGGAAGAGGGTCAGCACCGGCGGCTCCTCGCCCCGGGCCTCGACGGTGCGGGCGTGGGCCGCGGCGTCCAGCAGGCCAAGGAACACTGCCGGGTCCTGGGCGCCGTCGGCCCCCAGGCGGAACTGGCGGGCGACGTCGACGGCGCTGACGGTGGCGACGGCTTTGACGCGGCGGTCCCCTGCGGTGGCCGAGAGGGCGTAGCCGCCGGAGGCGCAGATGCCGAGCACGCCGATGCGGTCCGGATCGACCTCGCCCCGGCTGGTCAGGAAGGAGACGGCGGCCTTGAGGTCCTCGACGCGCTGCGCGGGGTCCTCCAGGCCGCGCGGTTCACCGCCGCTCTCGCCCTGGTAGGCCGCATCGTAGGCGAGCGCGACGAACCCCCTCTCCGCCAGGTGGTGGGCGTAGAGGCCGGCGGCCTGCTCCTTCACACCGGTGCCGGGATGTCCGACGACGATCGCCGGGCGCGGCCCCTCGGCCGGGGCGTCGGGAAGGTGGAGGTGGCCGGCGAGCGGGATGCCGGTGCTGCGGAAGGTGACGTCGATCTTCGCCATGGGACTCTCCGTCCAGTGGTCAGCTGCCCGGCACGGTGCCGGGCACGTGTCCACAGTCGTCGCAACCGGGAGGAGGCAAAAGCGGCGAGTTCTTGCCTGGGAAAAGACCTGCCCCCTCAACCTCACCACCCCAGGTCCGACAATGGATGACATGACCACCCCATCCGGCCCCGGCGAACTCGGTGCCTTCCTCAAGGCCCGCCGGGCACAACTGGCCCCGCAGGACCTCGGCCTGCCCGAGCAGGACTCTCGGCGCAAGGTCGCGGGGCTCCGCCGTGAGGAGGTCGCCCAGCTCGCCGCGATCAGCGTCGACTACTACACCCGGCTGGAGCAGGGCCGGGTACGAGCGTCCGCCTCGGTGCTCGCCACGCTGGCCCGCGCGCTGCGCCTCGACGACGATCAGCAGCGGTACCTGTACCAGCTGGCCGGCAAGGCCGACGCCCGGCCGCGCAGGCGCCGGCCCGCGCAACGCGTACGCCCCGCCATGCGGCGCCTGCTCGACCAGCTCGCCGCGACCCCCGCCATCGTCCTGGGCAAGCGGCTGGACATCCTGGAGTGGAACGCCGGCGCCGCCGCCTTGTACACCGACTTCTCGCAGCTCCCCGCGGACCGGCACAACTACCTGCGTCTGCTGTTCACCGACCCGATCATCCGGGACATGCACCTGGAGTGGGAGCACGACGCCCGCGACGCCGTCGCCGCCCTGCGCATGGAGTCCGCGGCCAATCCGGACGACCCCGAGCTCGCCCGGCTCGTCGGCGAGCTGTCCGTGCGGGACGCCGACTTCCGTACCTGGTGGGCGGAGCATCGAGTCAACAACGCCGCCTACGGCACCAAGCGGTACCGGCATCGGCTGGTCGGCGAGCTCACCCTCGACTGCGACACGTGGAGCAGCCCCGACGGCTCGGGACAGCGCCTCATGGTCCTCACCGCCGAGCCCGGTTCGCCGTCGTACGACGCGCTGCGCATCCTCACCTCGTGGGTGCCCGGGCAGCCGAGCGGGAGCCCCTCCCCCGCGCCCCGATGACGCCGCTGAGAGGGGATGGCGCGATGGAATCCGGTTACGCCCTCGCCGGCTATCGGGTCGCCACCCGCGCCGATCGACCGGACTGGCAGGACGTGCGCCTTCCTGGTTCTGGTCTGGTGTCGCTGAGTGACTGCGTGGTGGATCTGGTGCCGGTGGATCCCAGTGGCTGGGACGGCTGGTTCGCCAGTCCGCAGGAGGCTGAGGTCGCGCGCGACAGGGCCGGCAAGCCGGGCCTGCACGTGCTCGGGGTCGGGTTCGCGACTGCCGATGTTCCCGGACTGCTGGCCGATATCGCCGATGGCGGCTGGGACATATCAGCCGGAAGTCTCCCGGAACGGCTGGCCCGGCACGAGAGGTTTCCCTGCCCCGGTGGCCGGCGGTTGGGGTTCGAGCTGGTCGGCTTCGACAGCGGGCGCTGGCACACCTGGACCTGCCTGAGCGGCCTCGTCGCCGACGTCCACCAGGCCACCGGCGTCCTGCCGGGACGCTGGGGGCTGATCCAGGACGAGCAGGACGCGCGGCGGGCCGCTCAATGGCTCACCGACTCAGGTCTCGGCGACCCCAAGGTGTTCCTCTGGGCGGCCGCACTGCTCACGGACGTCGCAGGAGCGATCCTCCAGAGCGAGGCACCTCCTGGGCCATCTCTCTCAGGGAACCGGCTCCGGGACGCGACCCCCTCGGCCGGCCGAGGGGCGCGCAGGTGGCGCCGGTTCCCGTCGTGATGCCGAGGTCAGGCGCCGACGTAGGCCGCGAGGTGCTGGCCGGTGAGGGTCGAGCGGGCGGCGACGAGGTCGGCGGGTGTGCCCTCGAAGACGATCCGGCCGCCGTCGTGGCCGGCGCCGGGGCCGAGGTCGATGATCCAGTCGGCGTGCGCCATGACCGCCTGGTGGTGCTCGATGACGATGACCGACTTGCCGGAGTCGACGAGCCTGTCGAGCAGGCCCAGCAGCTGCTCGACGTCGGCCAGGTGGAGGCCGGTGGTCGGCTCGTCGAGGACGTACACGCCGCCCTTCTCGGCCATGTGGGTGGCCAGCTTGAGCCGCTGCCGCTCGCCGCCGGAGAGCGTGGTGAGCGGCTGGCCGAGGCTGAGGTAGCCGAGCCCGACGTC
Organism: Nonomuraea sp. NPDC050786; assembly: GCF_040654115.1. NCBI lineage: Bacteria > Bacillati > Actinomycetota > Actinomycetes > Streptosporangiales > Streptosporangiaceae > Nonomuraea > Nonomuraea sp. NPDC050786. The sequence goes on along the minus strand of NZ_JBFAHJ010000035.1, from coordinate 84,629 downwards.
GGCGAGCCGGCCGAGGACGGCGTGCGCGGCCGGCGTGCGCGCCTCGCCGGCGCCGAAGAACTTCTCGGCCTCGGTCACCGACATCGCGAGCACCTCGCTGATGTCGCGGCCGCCGAGGTGGTACTCCAGCACCGATGCCTGGAACCGCTTCCCCTCGCACTCCTCGCAGGTGGTGGCGACGCCGGCCATCATCGCCAGGTCGGTGTAGATGACCCCGGCGCCGTTGCAGTTGGGGCAGGCGCCCTCGGAGTTGGCGCTGAACAGCGCCGGCTTCACGCCGTTCGCCTTCGCGAACGCCTTGCGGATCGGGTCGAGCAGTCCGGTGTACGTCGCCGGGTTGCTCCGTCGCGAGCCCTTGATCGCGCCCTGGTCGACCGAGACGACACCCGCCCCGGCGGGGAGTGACCCGTGCAGGAGCGAGCTCTTGCCGGAGCCGGCGACGCCGGTGACGACGACCAGCACCCCGAGCGGGATGTCGACGTCGACGTTCCGCAGGTTGTTGGTGTCGGCGCCGCGGATCTCCAGCTTGCCGGTGGGCTTGCGCACCGTCTCCTTGAGGGAGGCCCGGTCGTCGAAGTGGCGGCCGGTGATGGTGCCGCTGGCCCGCAGCCCCTCGACGGTGCCCTCGAAGCAGACGGTGCCGCCCGCCGTACCGGCGCCGGGGCCGAGGTCGACGACGTGGTCGGCGATCGCGATCGTCTCCGGCTTGTGCTCCACGACGAGCACCGTGTTGCCCTTGTCCCGCAGCCGCAGCAGCAGGTCGTTCATCCGCTGGATGTCATGGGGGTGCAGGCCGATGGTGGGCTCGTCGAAGACGTACGTGGTGTCGGTGAGCGAGGAGCCGAGGTGGCGGATCATCTTGACGCGCTGCGCCTCGCCGCCCGACAGCGTGCCCGACGGCCGCTCGAGCGAGAGGTAGCCCAGCCCGATCTCCACGAACGAGTCGAGGGAGTGCAGCAGCTTGGCCAGCAGCGGCGCCACCGACGGCTCGTCGAGGCCGCGTACCCACTCGGCCAGGTCGCTGATCTGCATCGCGCAGGCGTCGGCGATGCTGATGCCCTTGATCTTCGAGGAGCGGGCCCCCTCGCTGAGCCGGGTGCCGTCGCACTCGGGGCAGGTGGTGAACGTGACCGCCCGGTCGACGAACGCCCTGATGTGCGGCTGCATCGCCTCCCGGTCCTTGGAGAGGAACGACTTCTGGATCTTGGGGATCAGCCCCTCGTAGGTGAGGTTGACGCCGTCGACCTTGACCTTGGTCGGCTCCTTGTAGAGGAAGTCCTGGAGCTCCTTCTTGGTGTACTCGCGGATCGGCTTGTTCGGGTCGACGAAGCCCGACTCGGCGTAGACCCGCACCGTCCAGAAGCTGTCGGACTTCCAGCCGGGGATGGTGAACGCGCCCTCGCTGAGCGACTTGGAGTCGTCATAGAGCTGGGTGAGGTCGAGATCGGAGATCGTGCCGCGGCCTTCGCAGCGCGTGCACATGCCGCCGATGCGGGTGAAGGTCGCCCTCTCGGCCTTGCGCGCGCCGCGTTCGACCGTGATCGCACCGCTGGCCCGTACCGTGGGGACGTTGAAGGAGTAAGCCTGGGGCGAGCCGATGTGCGGCTGCCCGAGGCGGCTGAACAGGATGCGCAGCATCGCGTTGGCGTCGGTGGCGGTGCCGACCGTGGAGCGCGGGTCGGCGCCCAACCGCTGCTGGTCGACGATGATCGCCGTCGTCAGCCCTTCGAGCACGTCGACCTCGGGCCGTGCCAGCGTCGGCATGAAGCCCTGCACGAAGGTGCTGTAGGTCTCGTTGATCAGCCGCTGCGACTCTGCGGCGATGGTGTCGAACACCAGCGAGCTCTTGCCGGAGCCGGAGACGCCGGTGAACACCGTCAGCCGGCGCTTCGGGATCTCGATGCTGACGTCCTTGAGGTTGTTCTCGCGCGCGCCGTGCACGCGGATCAGATCGTGGCTGTCGGCGACGTGCGCCGCAGGCGAATCCGTATCCGTCCTCGTGGCCGTGCTCATCGTGTCTCCATCTGTACGTGGGGCCGCCCTCGCGATCCCCGCCGGCGTCGGTGGCTGAATCTAACCAGTTTCGAGAAGTATGTCCGATTTCCTGAAACGGGGTGCAGCAGCTCACGCTAGCCGCGGCTCGGGCGCCGCCGCTTCTCGATTCCTGATCGGTCGTGCCACCGGCCCCTGCGCCGGGCCGGCGGCAGGACGCACGCCATGGCGACGAGCCCTCAGCCGCCGGGCGTGAGGCACGATCAAGCGTCGGAACGCCCGGCCGGAGGGCTCAGGACAGCTCGTTGATGCGGATCATGTTGCCCGCGGGATCGCGGAAGGCGCAATCGCGTATGCCCCACGGCTGCTCGGTCGGGTCCTGGATGACCTCGGCGCCGCCGCCCTTCAGCCGCGCGAAGACCTCGTCGAGGTCGGAGGTGGCCAGCACGATGCCGGCGTAGGTGCCCTTGGCCATCATCTCGGCGATGGTGCGGCGCTCGTCGTCGGTGACGCCCGGTTCGAGGCCCGGCGGGTGCAGGACGATGGATGTGCCGGGCTGGCCTGCGGGGCCGACCGTGAGCCAGCGCATCGCGCCGTTCCCGACGTCCTTGCGCACCTCGAAGCCGAGGGCGTCGCGATAGAAGGCCAGGGAGGCGTCCGGGTCAGTGTGCGGGAGGAAGGTCCAGTGGATGGTGATGTCCATGGCGGTCACGCTAGGCCCGGCCCGGGGGCCGGCGCTTCTCGATTCCTGATCGGTCCGGCCGCATCCCATCCGAGGACGAGTTGCAGTTCGGCTTACGAACTAATATGGTTCGGGATACGAACTCAATCTCTTGTCGTGCTGGAGTGTGAATCATGAGTCGTCGTACGGTCGTGGTCGTCGGCGGAGGTTACGGTGGTTCGGCGATTGCCAAGGCGCTGGACGCCGAGGCGGACGTCGTTCTCATCGACCCCCGTGACGCGTTCGTCAACTCGGCCGGCTCCCTGCGGGCGCTGACCCAGCCGGACTGGGCGCACAACATGTTCTTCCCCTATGACCAGTGGCTCAGGCGCGGCACGGTGGTGCGCGACCGCGCGGTCTCGGTGGACCCCGGCGGTGTCACCCTGGCCTCAGGCCGGCGGGTCGAGGCCGACTACCTGGTCCTGGCCACCGGATCCAGCTACGCCTACCCCGCCAAGCCCGCCTCCGACTCCATGGACGAGGTCCTGGACGACCTGCTCCGGACCCACAAGGAACTGGCGGGATCCGGGCGGGTGCTGATCCTCGGCGCCGGACCGGTCGGCCTGGAGCTGGCCGGCGAGATCAAGGAGGTCTGGCCGCACAAGCACGTGACCATCGTCGACCCGGCCGAGCAGCTGCTGGCCGCCTTCCCGGCGGAGATGCGCGAGGAGCTGCGCCGCCAGCTCGACGAGCTGGATGTCCACCTGCGGCTGGGCACCCGCCTGACCGAGCCTCCGGCGACCGAGCCCGGCCAGGCGGCGACGTTCACCGTCACCACGACCGGCGGGGAGGAGATCACCGCCGACATCTGGTTCCGCGCGCACGGCGTGCGCGTCAACAGTGACTACCTCGCCGACGGCCGCCTGACGACCCGGACGCCGCAGGGGCAGGTGCCCGTCACGGAGACCCTCAACGTCCGTGGATACGACCACGTCTATGCCATCGGCGACATCACCGACGTCGCCGAGACCAAGATGGCCGGGTACGCGATGCAGCACGCCGAGGTCGTGGCCCAGAACATCATCGCCCGGCTCCGCGGCGAGCAGCCAGCGGCCACCTACCAGCCGCTGCCCCACCCCATGATCCTGCTCCCGCTCGGCCCGCGTGGCGGTGTCGGCCAGTTGCCCACCCCTGACGGCCCGGCCGTCGTCCCGGCTGAGACGGTCTCGGCGTACAAGGGGGCCGACCTGTTCACCGGCCGCTTCACCGAGCAGTTCGGCGCCGCCGCCTGACGTGCTCCCCGCGGCCCGGCACTACGGGCCCGGAAGGCGTACGAGAAGATTTACACGGAAAGTTTTATGGAAAGGCAGCACATTGTCCGCACATAACGTCGTCTTCGGTTTTGGCGCGCATTCCGGTTTTGACGACATACCCGAGCTGTTGCGCATGGCCCAGCAGGCCGACCGGGACGGGCTTGACATCTTCACCCTGTCAGATCATCCCTACATCGGCGGGCGCGTGGACGCCTACGCCGCGCTCGGCTTCATCCTCGGGCGCACTCAGCACATCGCCGGCTTCGCCAACGTCACCAACCTGCCGACCCGGCCCGCTCCGATGCTGGCCCGGACGGTGACGTCGCTGTCGGCGCTGTCGGGTGGCCGGATCGTGCTCGGCATGGGCGCGGGGGGGTTGTGGGATCGCATCGCCGACATGGGGGTGCCGCGGCTGACGGCCGGCGACGCCGTGGACGCCTTCGAGGAGGCGATCGTCCTGGTCAAGAAGCTGTCGGGCGGCGGCCCTCCGGTCACCTACCAGGGCAACCACTACCAGGTGAACCGGATCGAGCCCGCTCCCGTCGCCGCGCCGCCCGTGTGGACCGGATCGGTCGGCCCGAAATCCCTGGCCGCCACCGGCCGCGTGGCCGACGGCTGGATCCCCGGCCACGCGGCCGACTGGCTCAGCGGCCGCTACCGGGCCTCCCGGCCGATCATCGACGAGGCGGCGGCGTCCGTCGGCCGCGACCCGAGCGAGATCCGCACGATCTTCAACTTCCCCGGACGCATCACCGACCGGCCGCTGCCCGCCACCCGCGACGGCGACGGCCGCTGGCTCGGCGGCTCCGTCGGCCAGTGGGTCGAGGAGCTGACCGGAGCCGTGCTGGAGCACGGCGCGTCGGGCTTCACGCTCTTCTCCGCCGACCACGGGGCTCCTGACCTCACCGTCCTGGCCCGCTGGGCCCAGGAGATCGTCCCGTCCGTACGGGAGGCGATCGCGAAGTAGTGCCACTCCCCCGCACCGCACTCTGACAGTGGTTTTGACCCTTTGAGTACCGGTATTGACCTTATTGATCTATTCGCTTCGGGGAACGATCATCGAGGGCAGCAGAGCTTGCTCACCCCCCAGGAGGATCTTCATGATTCGCCGCGCATCGCTGGCCGTCCTGCTCGCCCTCGGCACCCTCACCGTGATCGGCTCACCCGCGCACGCCCGCGCCTGCCAGATCGACTTCCACTGCGAAACGTACTACTACAGCGACTCCGACCACACCACGCTGGTGGGGATCAAGTACGAGAACTGCGTCGGCGACGAGACGTGGGTGGGCCGGCGCGGATCGTATCCGGTGTTCGTCGAGACCCCCTGCTGAGCGCCGTGCCCGCGGCCGGGGCGGTGGACGAACGGCCGTTCGCCACCCCGGCTACCTCAAGTATCGATACCAGCAGTAGCGCAATCGGCTATCGTGTGGGCATGACCCGAGCGGCCACCTCCGCCAGATCACCCGGTCGCCCGCGTACCGGTGTCAACGCCGTGGTCTTCGCCGCGACGCTGAGCACGGTCCACGAGCTCGGCTACGCGCGAGCCACCGTCGACCGCATCGCCGCCGCGGCCGGCATCGCCAAGACGACGATCTACCGTCGCTGGCCGACGAAGGGCGCGCTGGTCGTGGAGTGCCTCCTCGACGCGTTCGGCCCGGTGCCGCTGGAGGGCGCCGGTCGAGCCGAGCTCATGTCCTCGGCCATCCGCTGGATCGCGACGAAGATCGGCGAGCCAGGGGTGGGCGACGCGTTCGCCGGCGTGTTCAGTGACGCCGTCAGCGATCCGGCCCTGCGCGAGGTCCTGTCCACGCGGTTGCAGGACCCGTACCGGCTCGCGCTCCAGGAGGCGCTCGGCGAGCCGGAGAACCGGGTCCTGTTCTTCATCGACGTCGTCGTCGGGACCTTGCTCCACCGGATGGGCATGACCGGGGAGCCGATGTCGGAGGCCGACGTCGCCGCGCTGGTCGAGATGGTCCTGCTGTACTTCCCTGACGACGCCGGTCCCGCCTAGGCTTCGGTCCGCTTCTCCAGCCGGCTGCCTCGCGGCAGGGTGACGGCCATGATGTTGCTGGGGATGTCCAGCTCGATGCGGTGCCATCGCCCGCGCGGGACGACGGCGGCGGTCCCGGCCGTCAGCCTGATCTCTTCCTCCTCCTGTCCCGGCCGCTCCGGGCGGAGGTAGAGGCGTATCTTCCCGATGATGCAGGACACGACCTCCTCGGCCTCGGGGTGGACCTCCCAGTGGTCGGCGTGGACGTCGGCGTCGGTCTTCGCATGGAAGGCCCTCACCTGCCAGCCGTCCTGGTCGGAGCCCGTTGCTCTCTTTCCGGCGTGGATCTCGCCGCCTTGGTGCAGCCGGAACGAGGACGCGAACAGATCGAGCGGGGTGACAGTCATGCCGGAACGACCTTCCTGAGGTGGTCTTTCAACGGGCGGGGAGCCGATCGGGGTCCTCTACCTGCTCAGCCCGTGATGGCGGGCTGGTCCGGCGCAGTACGGTCAGGGCGATGAGGACGGCGGCGACCAGGAGCGCGGCGCCGAGGGTCATGCCGAGCGCGTATCCGTCGTTGAGGGTCTCGGGCGTGGCGATCGGGCCGGTGCGGTGGTGGGCCGCGGTGCCGAGTACGGCGAGTCCGAGCGAGGCGCCGATCTGGCGTGAGCTGTTGAGCAGGCCCGAGGCGGTGCCGGTCTCATGGGGTGCGACGCCGGCGGTGGCGGTGGAGACCACCGGCCCGAGGCAGAGCCCGAAGCCGACGCCGACGACGATCGAGGGCCCCAGAACGTCGGTGGCGAAGGAGCCATCCGAGCTGATCAGGCTGAACCACGCGAACCCGGTCGCGGCCAGCAGTCCGCCGGCGGCCAGCAGGGTCCGCGGCGCGCGACGGTAACCGAGTTTGACGGCGAGCGCGGAGCCGGCGATCACACCGGCGGCGAACGGCAGGAACTCGATCCCGGCCAGAGCCGGCCCGGTTCCGAGTACGCGTTGCAGATAGAGGGAGACGAAGTAGAACGAGGCCCCCATGGCCGCGCCGACCAGGAGGTTGAAGGCGTTCGCGCCGGCGACCGAGCGGTTGGCGAACAGGCCGAGCCGGATCAGCGGCTCGCGGGTGGTGGTCCGTTCGAGGTGGACGAACGCGGCCAGCAGCGCGGCGGCGACGGCCAAGGTCGTCAGGGTGGTCGGCGAGGTCCACGCGTACCGGTCGGTGCGTACGATGCCGAACACCAGCAGCGTCATGCCTCCCGTGGCCAGGACGGCGCCGAGGATGTCCGGACGGCCCCTGCGAACCGGGCTCGGACCGGCGGCGACACCCCGCCAGACCATGGCCAGCGCGCAAGCGACCATCGGCACGTTCACGAACATCACCCAGCGCCAGCCGGCGTACTCGGTGAGCACGCCGCCGATCAGGACGCCGAGGGCGCCGCCGGCGGCGTTCGTCGCGCTCCAGACACCGAAGGCCCGGACCCGGGGCTTGCCCGTGGGGAACGTCGTGGTCAGCAGCGCCAGCGCGGCCGGAGCCAGCGCGGCGGCCCCGATGCCCTGCACGGCTCGGGCGGCGACCAGGTGGCCGGGTGCCTGGGCGAAGCCGCCGACGAGTGAGGCCAGGCCGAACAGGCCGAGTCCGAGCAGCAGGATCCGCTTGCGGCCGTACCGGTCGGCGGCCTTGCCGCCCAGCAGGAGCAGCCCGCCGAAGGTGAGCGCGTAGGCGTGGATCACCCAGGTCAGGCCCACCGCGCTGAAGCCGAGGCCGGCAGCGATCTGCGGCAGCCCGACGTTCACGACCGACAGGTCCAGCGACACCATGAACTGCACGACGGCCACCGCGGCGAGGGTGAGCCCCGGCCGCATACCCGACTCGATGACTGCGCTGGTGGATGTACCGACGGGGGTTCTCATGACCGCAATCGTCGTCCAGCTGCTGCTCAGAGGCGTCGTACAGGCGGAGTGATCTGCCGCTACCCCATCGGGACCTACGACCGCCCGGACTACGACTGCGGGAGTACTCCCGCAGGACGGGGAGGAGTATGTGCCGGCAGATTCAGGCGCTATGTCTCAAGGGTTATTTTCTCTAAGATTGATATCACCAGGGTGTTATGTGTCGGGAGGCGTAATGGAGCTGAACTCGCTCAGGCAGTTCCTGGCGGTGGCGCGGCTGGAACACCTCAGCCGCGCGGCCGAGGAGCTTCGCGTCGCCCAGCCGTCGCTGAGCCGTACCATCGCCCGGCTGGAGAGCGAGCTGGGCACACCGCTGTTCGACCGGAGCGGCCGGTTGCGGCTGAACGACGCGGGCAAGCTCTTCCGCGATTACGTCGAACGCGCCCTGGGCGAGCTGGATGCGGGGCGGCGAGCCGTCGCCGAGGCCGTCAGCGAGGGTGTGGGCACCGTACGGCTGGCGTCGGAGACCTTCCTCACGCTCACCGGGCCGCTGGCGGCCTTCAAACAAGCTCACCCGGCGGTTGAGGTCGAACTCCGCTGGATGGCGGCCGAGGACATGGGCCGTCACCTGCGGGCCCAGGAGGTCGACCTGTGCGTCGCCTCCCAGCCGATCGCCACTGAGGGCCTGGAGGCGGTCGAGCTGCTCGATGAGCCGGTCGGTCTGGGCACGCCCCTCGGCCATCCGCTGTCCAACCGTACGTCGGTGAGCATCGACGAGCTCCTCGACCAGCCTTTCGTCAGCGCCGGCAAAGGGCACTGGCAACGCCGCCTCCTGGACCGGCTCTTCGCCGCACGGGACCGTACCCCGAAGATCGTCTGCGAGGTCGACGAGCCCAGCGCCATCGCGGCCCTGATCAGCGCGGGGCTCGGCATCGGTCTCGTCCCCTCCTTCGCCCGGACCACCAACACGCGAATCCCCGGCGCCTGGGTCCCCGTCGACAGCCCTGACTGCCGGCGCGCGGTCACCCTGTACTGGGTTGCCGGCAGCCATCTGTCCACCGCCGCCCGCCTGATGCGCACCACGATCGCCAACTGGGACTGGGTCACCGGCCAACCACAGGAGAGTGGCAGCCGTCGAGGTCATGACGGCGTCGGCTATCACGGTTGAGACGGAGATGACCGGCCCTCTTCATGCTCCTTGGGCCGCGATCGTGCGGAGCAGTGGCTCGAGGTCTCGCTCGCCGTCGGGGGTCTGCGCTCCGCTCGTCAGGGCCGTGCTCATGATCCGCTGCGCTGCGGGCAGGCCCACCAGACCGGCCCAAGCGTTGTTCTCCGCGATCAGTCCCTGGCCGTACTCGGTGGGCGGGAGCGCCTTCTTCGCCGCGGCGATCACGCCGTCAGGAAGTGCTGCGATCTTCGATGCGACGTCGGAAACGTACGCATCGAGGTGTGCCGCCGGAATCGCACGGTTGATCCAGCCGATCGAGGCGGCCGTGCGGGCGTCGACGAGGTCGCCGGTGAGGACGATCTCCAATGCCCGGTTCCTGCCCACTCGCTCACGCAGGTACTGGGTCCCGCCGCCGCCCGGCGTGATGCCCATCAACGCTTCGACCTGTCCGAGTCCCGCTGTTTCCTCCGCCGCATAGGCTAGGTCCGCCGCCGCTACGAACTCGGCTCCCCCGCCACGAGCCTTGCCCGCCAGCTTGACGATCGTGACCTGAGGCTGCCGCCGGATCAGTTCCCCGATCAGCTGGAAGACGTTCACCCCCTCCGGCGCGGACGCGGCGAGGTCCTGCAGGATGTCCATGCGGTCGGCAACCTGGATGTCCACGTGGGCGAGGAAGAACTCGGGATTCGCGCTCTCGAACACGATGACCTTCACCGAGGGGTCCTCACGAACGGCGGCGAGCAGATCCCGCACCTCACGCATCATCACCGCACCGAGGACGTTCACCGGCGGGTTGTCCAGGATGACTCGGAGAACGCCGTTCTCGCCAGTCGCCTGCAGCGTGCTGTAGCCGTCAAGGGGCATCACGGTTTGCTCCGTTTCGTCTCTGTGAGTTAGGTGGTATGCAAGACATACCTAGGCTCGCCCGAGCCCCCGGGGACGTCAACAACGCACTTTCGGCACACCAGGGATCACGGAGGACACCACGATGCCTCGTTCGATTCAGCAGACGGAATGGACGTTCACTCCGGACTGTCCGAGCCGTCCGATCCTCGATCAGATCGCCGACAAATGGTCGATGATGGTCCTGGCGATCCTTGAAAGGCCGACTCGGTTCAATGAACTCAAGCGGCGATTGGAAGGCATCACCCAACGGGTTCTGACACAGACACTGCGCAGGCTGGAACGCAACGGCATGATCCGCCGCACAGTGCTGCCGACGTCGCCGGTGGGAGTGGAGTACTCCCTCACGCCGCTCGGCGAGTCTCTCCGCGACCCTTTCATGCATTTGTACGAATGGACGGTCCGCCACAGCGAGCAGATCATCGCAGCGCAGCGCGAGTACGACGGGCCGCCCAGCGCGCCGACGTGAGCGAGCTCAAGCGGGTGGCCGCCTACCCGACGCTGCAGCGGTTCGTGACCGCCCTCGCGTGGTGATCGCCGAGGTGAACGAGCCGAGGGCCGCTGTCCGTGCTCTCCGGCCCGGATCAGGCCAGCGGCCCGTCATGTGTCCCCCGCGACCGTGGTGAACAGTCGGCCCAGCTCAAGCCCGGCAGATGCCCGTTCAACACCAGTCACCTAGCCGACGAGTGACTGGGTGCCGAGGACGGTGACCAGCGCGAGGCGCTCGGCGTCCGCACTGCCCGGTTCGGCCGTGTAGAGCATGATGCGCAGGTCGCTGCCGGCCACGGCGAGCACGTCGCAGTCGAGCGTCAGCGGGCCGACCTGGGGGTGGTCGATCGTCTTGCGGCCCGCCTCGTGGTGCCCCGCGACGGCGGCCCTCCACAGCTCGGCGAACCGCTCGCTGTGCGTGAGCAGGTCCGCCACCAGCCGCTGGAGCCGCTGGTCGGCGGGATAGCGCGCGGTGGTGGCCCGAAGGTCGGCCACCAGCGCGGTCTCCAGGGCGTTGCGTGACTCCGAGGTGTGCCGGACCCGGCCGTTCAGGCCGGAGAAGTTGCGCCACACCGCGTTGCGTTCGTGGCCGTGCCACCCGGCCGGATCACCCATGAGCGCGGCGTAGGGCGGGTTGGCCAGGAGCAGCGTCCAGGTCGCGTCGAAGACGGCGCGACGGGTGTGCCGGCCAGCCGCTCCAGGAGGCGCTGCACACTCGGCGTGAGGTACGCGGGCACGCACTCCGGGCCCGGCGGTTGGAGCCCGCCCAACTGGAAAAGGAGCCTGCGCTCGGCGGCCGACAACCGCAGCGCCCTGGCCAGGGCCTCGACGACCTGTACCGACGGATTGGTCGCGCGCCCCTGTTCGAGGCGGATGACGTAGTCGACCGAGATGCCCGCCAGCTGGGCGAGTTCCTCGCGGCGGAGCCCTGCGACGCGGCGCCGGCCGCCGGGGGACAGTCCAGCGGCTTCCGGTGACACCCGCTCGCGCCACCGGCGCACTGCCTGCCCGAATGCCTTCGTCCCCACGAAGTCCAGTATGTCCCCGCCGTCTCGGCACCGCCTGGTACCGGCGTTCCCAGGAAGCCCGGGGACCTGGCTGGTCGCCGGAACACCCGGCAGCCTCGAGGCATGGACACCGCGAGACCGACAGCCGGCTTCATCGGCCCGGGCGACCAGGGCCTGCCCACGGCGACGGCGATCGCCGAGGCCGGGTTCGCCCTGCACGCCTGGGCCCGGCGGCCCGACTCGCTGCGAGGTTGCGGGGGGTGCCGCACGACCGCCACGACAGCCTCCAGGAGTCGGCCGCCGCGCGTCCAGCACCGCGTTGACGCTGCTGGACCTGCTGACTCCCGACATCGTTGAGCACCTGTCCAGCATTGAGGCGCTGGACATGGAGCTGTTCGAGGCGGCGATGCGTGAGTCCGGTGTGGACGCCCGGTCCGTCACTGAACGCGGGCCGGCCGGTACGCATGGCCTGCCCGGGCTGCTGCGCAGCCTCAATCCGTGAAAACTCCCGGAAAGGAAAAGAAGATGGACAAACTCGCACTCGTCACCGGTGCCACCTCCGGAATCGGCAGGGCGTTCGCCGAACGGCTGGCGGCCGACGGCTACGACCTCGTGCTCGTGGGCAGGCGCGAGGAGCGTCTGGCGGAGTTCGCCGGCTCGCACCCCGAGGTGAAGGTGCGCACCGTCGTCGCCGATCTGTCCACTCGCGACGGAATCGACGCGGTGGCCGAGATCTGCGCGACGGAACCGTTGACGCTACTGGTGAACAACGCCGGTGTCGCGCACTACATGCCGCTCGCCGAGCTACCCGCCGAGAAGGCCGGCGAACTCGTCGGCGTCAAGGTCCTCGCGCCCACACTGCTCACCCGCGCGGCCGTGGCCGGCATGCGGGAGCGTGGCGAAGGCACGATCGTCAACGTCGCCGGCATGATCGCGTTCAGCGGGCCCGCCCCGCACTCGCTGATGCCGCGTCGTGCCGTCTACGGCGGCAGCCTGGCCTATCTCGTTGCGATGTCGCAGATTCTCAGCGCGGAGCTGGAGGGCAGCGGCGTCACGGTGCAGGTCGTGTGCCCCGGGGTGGTCGCCACCGAGTTCCACGAGCGACAGGGCCTCGACCTGAGCGCGGTGCCCCGCATGTCGGCCGACGACGTCGTGACCGCCAGCCTGCGCGGCCTTGAGCGGGGGGAGACCGTCTGCGCCCCGGGTGTCGAGGACGCCGGCCTGCTGGACGCGGTCTTCCAGGCCGACCTCGCCGCCTTCGCGGGACAGAGCCCAGAACTCGCCACCCGCTACCGGGGTCGGGGTGAACGTGAAGCAGGTGATGCCGAGCGTCTCGTGGAGTGACCGGACCCGGTCGGCTGCCTCGTCGACCGGGCCGGGCAGATAGGTCACCGCTCTGCGCCGCGAGCGCCCGCCCCATCGTCGCGCGCCGCTGATCGCGCAACTCCTCCCCCGCGGCGACCAGCGGCAGCGAGGCCAGAATGCCAACTCACGGCGTCGGGGACGGGCTCACATCGCGACGACCGCGGTCTTGCCGCCGTCGACCGGTCAGGACAGCGCCCTGGATGTAGGAGGCTCGCGGAGAGACGAGAAACCGGATGGCCTCGGCCACTTCCTCGGGCGTGCCGCCTCGACCTGCCGGCAGGCCGGCAAGGTATCCCCCGTACATGTCACGCATGTGTTCGTTGACCGGGGTGAGGACATGTACGTTCGCCACGGTGAGGATCCGGGTCCTGTGGACCTGTTGTGAAGGGACTGGACCGGTCCAGGAGCGCCTGAGAAGGCTCGTCAGGGCTTGTTGCGCGGTCACCCCGGCCGCCGGTCAGCCTTCTGGGTGCCCGTCGTAGACGCGGATCTTGTATTCGGTCGTCTCCAGGGCGAGAGTGAGTTCGCGGATCTGTCGCACGATGCGGTCGCGCTGGTCGAGCATGATGCGCCGGCGTTCCGGGATGGTGCTCGGGCCACGCTCGACGAGGGCGATGTAGCGCTTGAGATCCTGCATGGTCATTCCCGACAGCCGCATCCGGGTGAGGAAGATGAGGCGGCGCAGGTCGAACGCCGAGTATTCGCGGTAACCGGAGGCGTTGCGTGCCGGCCGCAGGAGTCCCTCCTGCTCGTAGTAGCGGAGGGTGTGGGGGGACAGGCCGATCAGGCGGGCGGCCTCGGCGACACTCTTGGGCGTCGCCGAGGCCTCGATCGCGGTGTCGTCGAGGAGTTCGTGCAGCGCATTGATGACCGATGCGGACGGTTCGTCGCCGTCGGCGAGGATGCGCTCGATCAGGTCTTCGGTGGCCATGGTTGACAGGGTACGGAGCTCAGAACGCGCGTTGCGCCGGCGGCATGCCGGGAAAGTCGGCCGATTGGCTGACATACGCCCACTTCTCGACGTCGCTGAGCGCGTTCCTGTAGGTGCGGGTGAGATTGCGCACGGCCTCGGCGCCGAGCGGCAGCCGGAGTGGCGCGTCGGGCGTGTCGAGCATGTCGCGGATGGCCGAGGCGGCGCGTGCCGGGTCGCCCTCCTGGATGCCGTCGGCCTCGGCCATGTTCGCGCGGACGGCGCCGATCACCTCGTCATAGCTCGGGTGCTGGTCCACGGTGTTGAGTACCTCGGCCGAATTGAAGGCGGTGCGGAAGCGGCTGGGCTCGGCGATGAGGACGCGGACGCCGAACGGCGCGACCTCGCCCGCCAGAGCCTCCGACCAGCCTTCGAGGGCGAACTTGCCGGCCGAGTAGCTGCCGACGGCGGGGAAGGACATCCGGCCGCCCTGACTGCTCATCTGCACGATCGCACCGGAACGACGCGCACGCATGTGCGGCAGCACCGCGCGCACGTAGGCGGCCGGGCCAAGGAGGTGCTGCTCGAGCATGTCGCGCAACTGCGCGTCCGTGACCTCCTCCGCGGCGCCCACCTGCCCGGCCCCGGCATTGTTGACAAGTACGTCGACGTGCCCGAATGCGTCGAGCGCGCGCCGTACGACCGTCGCGGCCGCGTCCGTGTCGCGCACGTCGTGCTCGACCGGCAGCAGCCGGTCACCGTACTGAGCCCGGAGCGCGTCGAACCGGCCGGCCCGCCGCGCCGTGCCGACCACCTGCTCGCCCGCGGCCAGCGCCGCCTCGGCCAACGCCAGGCCGAGCCCGGAGCTCGCACCGGTGATGATCCAAGTCTTGGTCCCGTTTGTCGTAGTCATGACGGCGAAGATAGACATTCGAGCGCGCTCGAAGGCAAGCAGGCTTTCCGGCGGTGCAACGATGATTCCGATGGGCACGAGGCTCCCGAACATGACGCCATAGCGGGCTGGCAGGCCCCACAGCGTGTGGCGCAGGCCGATGCCGTCCAGGACGATCTTGTCCTCCTACGCCTTACGCGGCGTCGCGCGCGGCCACCATCACTGAACCGTTCACGGTCATCAGGTCGCGGACCGCTCTGATGTCCAGCCGGTGTCGCGCTGACACGCTCGCAGACACGGCCGGCCCGATGGCACGGCATGCGCTCCCTCGGGAGCACATGCCGTGCAACGCAGCCGACATGCCTCACGTGCCTGACAAGATCACAACGCTCTGGCCTGCAGAAGAGGCTAAGAACCCAAGCTGACAGCGGAGGACGGGCGACCGACATCCCCGGTCTCGATCGGCCGATGTGACGGACGTCGTCGAGCGGGCGTACGAGCCGTGGGATCACGGGTTGAGGAACCGGGGACCAGTCGTTATCGATGAGAACGATCTTGCTTCTCTCGCGGACCTTGCGGTGATCATTTCTGGTAAGGAGCTGGACGTCTGGCTTCTTTCTGGTGGTTACTGGGTGATAGGTGGCGTGTCGACGGTTGTCGCCTATGCCTGTGGGGTTGTTGTCTGATGACCAGGTCCGGGCGTATACGGCGTTCGAGGAGTTGCCGTCGCTGTCTGATCTGGAGAAGTTCTTCTTCCTGGACGCGTTCGATCGGGACGTGATCGCCAAGTCGCGCCAGGACTCGCACCGGTTGGGGGGTAGCGGTTCAGATTGGGACGGTCCGGTACAAGGGCCTGTTCCTGAGCGATCCGCTGGCGGTGCCGTGGCCGGTGGTGGACTACCTGGCTGAGCAGTGGGGAATCGGCGACCCGTCGCAGGTGAAGGAGTACGCGGTGCGGGCGCAGACGGCCTATGACCACGCGTGGATGATCCTCGATGTCTACGGCTTTCACGACTTCGACGATCGGGAGTCGTGGGAGGGCCGGGTGCTGTCGAAGCGGTTCTTGACGTTCTTGCATGGCCGGGCGTGGACGCATGCGGAGGGGTCGACGGCGTTGTTCGATCAGTCGGTGGCGTGGCTGCGCCGGCATCGGGTGCTGCTGCCGGGGGTGACAGTGCTGGAGCGGCCGGTGGCCAGCGTCCGGGAACAGGCTGATGAGCGCCTGTATGCGACGGTGACGCGTCAGGTGGAACGCGTCGACGCGGGGTTGCCGCGGGCGTTGGCGGCGCTGCTGGTGGTTCCCGAGGGGGCGCGGATCTCGGAGCTGGAGCGGCTGCGGCAGCCGACGGGCTGCGCTTCGTCGTCCCGGTGCAGACGATCAACGCCGCCCCCTCGCCCAAGTACTTCGGTTACAAACGCGGCCTGACCCTCCTCAACGCAGTCAATGATCAAGTGAGGGGGATCGGGCAGGTGGTGGTGCCGGGCACCCCGCGCGACTCGCTGTACATCCTGGACTGCCTGATCAACATCGACGCCGGGCCGAGGCCCGAGCTGGTCACCACCAACCAGGCCAGCGACATGGTGTTCGGCATCTTCTCCATGCTCGGCTACCGGTTCGCGCCCCGCTTCGCCGACCTGGGCGACCAGTGGTTCTGGCGCGCCGAGCTGCCCGACGGGAGCACGCCGAAGTACGGGCCGCTGGAGGCGATCGCCCGCAACAAGATCAACCGAAGCAAGATCCATGCCCAGTGGGCCGACATGACCCGGGTCGACCGGATCGTTGGTGACCAACCAGGTCCGCGCCTACGACCTGCTGCGCATGTTCGCGCGCAAGGGGCACCCGACCCCCCTCGGGCAGGCGTTCGCCGAGTACGGCCGGATCGACAAGACCCTGCACCTGCTGTCCATCCTGGATCCGATCGACGACACCTACCGGCGCAAGCTGAACAAGCAGCTCACCGTGCAGGAGTCGCGGCACCGGCTGGCCCGCAAGATCTGCCACGGCAACGGCGGGAAGATCCGCAAGGCCTACCGTGAAAGGCAAGACGATCAACTGGCTGCGCTGGGGCTGGTGGTCAACGCGGTCGCGCTGTGGAACTCCAAGTACCTGTCGGCCGCGGTCGACCAGCTACGCGCCCGCGGCGTGCCGGTCAAAGACGAGGACGCCGCCCGGCTCAGCCCGCTCGGTCACGCCCACCTCGACGTCCTGGGCCGCTATGCCATCGCCTCCTCCGCCCCGGCCGAAGGGCTGCGGCAACTCGGTGAGATCCCCGACGTGCCCGAGGGCGGCGACAGCGTGGACGAGGACGGGGGGTAAAGGCCGGGATCGCGGCCTGCGCCCGTGTCGGAAAGGCTTCCTTGAGCGGTGTCGGGCGAATCGTCCGCCGCGGCGGACGAGCTTGCGCGAGGCTGGCCCTTTGCCGACCTTTCGGGGGATCTGGGGATGGCTGAGCAGATGCACGCGGCGTGGGACGAGATCGTCGACTGATGGGCCGCAATGGCCTGATGTCTGCTATGCCCGAGAAGCTCACCGAGGCCGCATCTTCGTATTGATCGTTCCGAAGCGCCGACACCACGGCGAATGACGCGGATCAGCTCGCGCTATCCGCGGCATGCGCGGACGGGTTGTCCTCGCGAAAACCAATGGCGCCCGGCTTGCTCCGATGATGGACTGACGTCCCGCCGTGAGTCTGCCGCGTGACGGAGGTAGTGGTTGTGACGGAATATGACGTGCTTGCTGAGGTGTATGAATGGCTCATCTCGGATGCAAAGTTGCCTCCAGCCGAGTTCGCTGCGTCGTTCGATGACGTCCTCAGTCTCCTGCCGTCGAACGCTCACGTCCTCGACTGTTCGTGCGGAACCGGACAGTTGGCGGTTGGCCTCGCCGGTCGTGGCATGCAGGTTGTTGCAACTGACGCCAGCGAAGCGATGGTTCGTCGGACTGCAGAGTTGTCTGAGGAGTTCGGGGCATCCGTCCGGGCCATGCGGGCGAACTGGGAAGAGTTGCCCGACCATTTCGAGGACGACACGTTCGACATGGTGTTCTGCGTTGGCAACTCGCTTCACCATGCCGCGGGCGCGACAGGCAGGGGTGCTGCTCTGGAGTCGATGTCACGGCTTCTGCGCCCTGGGGGGCGCTTGGTGCTCACATCCCGCACTTGGGAACTCGTGAGGGCCAGAGGTTCCCGGCTGGACATCAGTGACCGACTCGTCCGCCGGAACGGTCGCGATGCCGTCGTGGTCTACCGCTGGGAGATTGCGCCGCATTGGGAGGAGGAGCACCACATCGAGATTGCGATCGCGCAAGTTGATGCGACTGGGCTGGTCCTTGTCCGCTCGGAACTGCTGTCCTGCTGGCCCTACCGGTACGAGGAACTCGAAGTCGAGCTGCACCGGGTCGGACTCCGGACGGAAGTGAGCACGTTCGATCTTGAGGCCGAGAACTATATGGTGGTCGCGAGCAAGGTATAGACACCGGGCTCTCAGTCCCCGGTCGGACCGCGCTGTTGCTCGCAGGACGCTTGCGCCCTCTCATCGGTGCGGGTCAAGCGGTCAACGCAACGCCTTGTAAGTACTTCGAGACCCGCAGCCGGACCGAAGAATGGGCCCAGGGCGGGCAGGCCGTCCAGATGAGGTTCTGGAACCGGCCGCTGCACGCGATGACCGAAGACTTCACCGCCGCGGGCTTTGGCCTGCCGTAAAGGAAGCTGTCACGAAGTACACGCGAGCGTATTTCGGGGGCGAGGAGCCTGAGGGCAACCGTTGGCGCTGAGATGGATCTTTATTCTCCTGGTTGACATAAAAGGACTTACCGGGCAGCCCGGCCTGCGGAAACACCGAAGATCACATTATCGCGCCGGACTTATCCTGCTCTGTTCGAGCCGAGACCCGCCAGAACGCCCTCGGCCGGGACCGCGAACGACCCCACTACACTCCGTGCCCGCGCTCACGGAGCGTTACTATACGGCACATCACGCCGACCCGAGCGGAGGGCCTAGAGCCGACCCGGACAATTACGAGAGATCGAAGGGGGCAGGGAAGTGGCCTTCCCAGATCTGGTGGGATGCCTGTTCGGGGTAGGGCAGAGTCTTCGACTCGGTGTCCAGGACGCGGGTGAGGTGCCCGCCGGGCCGGTGGGCGGACCAGCCCGCGTCGCCGGTGGTGACGAAGCGGACCCATGCCTCCTGGAGTTCGCGGGAGAGCGCGACGGCCTCGGGAGTGGGCTCCTCGCCGATGAGCTGGGTGCCGACGGGGCTGTCCAGCGTGCCGAACGCCAGGGGCACGTCGAGGCTGTGGCAGGCGCCCAGGATGCCGCCGCTGGCCGGGGCAACCCAGCACAGTTCGAACAAGTACGAGGTGCCGCCGGCTGCGGCGTTCGCCTCGGCCAGCTTCTGTGACGGCATGCGGAAGAGGGCGTCGGAATACACCATCTCCACCAACTCCTCCGGGCCTGCTTGCGGGAACGCGGCACGGTAGGCCCGCGCGCCGTCCGGCTGCGGGGCGTGCAGTTCCAGGGCTGCGTGGGCGTCCTCCTCGGTGAAGGTGCCGTACCGTCCGCTCATGACGCTGAAGTACCGGAATTCGTCCCGGGTGTGGCCGACGAGCAGTTCGGTCCCGCTCGCGCGTGCGCCGGTCAGCGCGGGCCAGGGCGTTTCCGGGAGGACCTCGCCGTCGACGACGGGGCACAGCGCGGTGCCGGTCTCCGTGAGGCGTCCCCAGCTCTCCCGGTGCGCGTGGAGGCGGGCGTTGAAGGAGGTGAGCTCGGCGGCCAGGTGCCATGGGTCGATGTCGCGCAGGGCCGCGGCGGTGGGGGCCGCCGCGCCGAGCCGGTCCGCGAACGAGGCGGTGACCTGCCGTGCCAGCGCGGGGGTGCTGTGCAGCCCCGGCACCGAATGGGCGATGGCCCGCCGGAACAGGCCGCGCGCCGGCTTCATCGTCAGGAGGGCGGCGACCGACCCCGCCCCGGCAGACACCCCGGCCACGGTGACCTGGCCGGGGTCGCCTCCGAAGGCGGCGATGTTGCGCTGCACCCACTCCAGCGCCGCGATCTGGTCGAGGAATCCGCGGTTGGGCGGCGCGTCGTCGAGGAACGCGAAACCCTCCGCGCCCACGCGGCAGTTGATGGTCACCACGACGAGTCCCGCCTCGGCCAGCGCTGCCGGGTCGAACATCGGGTCGCTCGACGCCGCCGAGAGGTAGCCGCCCACGGGGATCCACACCAGCACCGGCAGTCCCGCCGCGCCGGGATCCGGAGTGCCGACGTTGAGCGTCAGCCAGTCGGTGCCCTGCGGGGGCACGTCGATCGGAAGGGACAGCGGCACCACGGGGCCGAACTCGACCGCCTGCCTCGTTCCCTCCCAGCGGTGCGGCGGCGCGGGCGCGGCGAAGCGGAGCGCTCCGACCGGGGGCTGGGCGTACGGGATGCCGCGGAACACCGCGTGCCCCTGCCGCCGGCGCCCCTGCACCACGCCTTCGGTGGTCCGTACCTTTGGCTGTTCGGACATGACGATTCCTTCCCTCGAGTGGACCCCAGGGTTATAGGTCAAGTGTATTATGTCAACTGTATTGGAACAGTCCCCGGGTACGAGGGAGGGGCCGGCGATGCCGAAACAGGTTGATCACCGCGGACGCCGCGAAGCGATCGCCCGCGCACTGTGGCGGGTGGTGGAGCAGCGCGGCGTCACACAGCTGACGATGCGCGTGGTGGCGCAGGAGGCGGGCATGTCACTCGGGCAGCTGCAGCACTACTTCGCCTCCCGGACCGCCATGCTCTCCTTCGCCATGGACTTCGCGTCCGAGCAGACCTCGGTGCGCGTACACCAGGGGCTCGAAAAGCTCGGTGACCGTCCGCACCCCCGCGACGTGCTGCGACTGACGCTCGCGGAAATGCTCCCCCTGCATGCCGATGCCCGCGCGACCAGCCGGATGAGCGCCGCCTACGTCCTGGAGGCGCTGCACGACGAGGCCGTCCACGATCAGGCGCGCCGCGGCCTCGTTCAAGGACGGGCCCTCATTGAGCAGTTGGTCCGCCAGGCGATCGCCGACGGGCACATCGACTCCGGCCGCGACCCGGCGACCGAGACCAACCTGCTCCTCGCCCTCACCGGCCTCACCCCCCTGATCGAACTCGACGTGATCGAGCCCCAGGACGCGCTCGCCGCGATCGACGTGCATCTGGACCGGCTGTTCAGGAGTACGTGACCTGCCTTCGGACACGGGGGCAGGCGGGGACAAGATCAGCTCTGGTCCGGCCGCTCCCCGGCCTGGTCCACAATGCCGATCGCGACGCGGGTGAAGATCGACCAGGTCGCTCCCTTCGATGCGCCATTCCAGATAGGGAGGAACGGGAACCTGATTGCCGTCCTTCATGGTGAACTTCCGGGCCTGTAACGCCTCCGAGGTCGCCGCGATGATGGAGGGCGTGCTGCGGCACTGCACCGACGCGCAGATCGATCGCCAGTACACCGATAGTCATGGCCAGTCGCTGGTCGGGTTCGCGTTCTCCTGCTTGCTGGGGTTCAAGCTGCTGCCGCGGATGAAGAACATCGCCCGGCAGAAGCTGGTGAAGGCTGACGCCGATGACCAGGTCTCGTCATGCCTGACCGGCATGGTGGCCGACAAGCCGATCGACTGGGAGATCATCGCTCAGCAGTACGACCAGATGGGGAAATATGACACCGCCTTGCGGCTGGGCTCGGCCGAGGCCGAGCAGGTGCTGCGACGCTTCACCCGCGGTGGCCCCAAGCACTCCACCTACAGGGCCATCGAGGAACTCGGCAAGGCGGTCAAGAGCGTGTTCGTCGCCGAGTACGTCGCCGCCCCGGAGTTGCGCCGGGAGATCCACGAGGGCTTGCAGGTGGTGGAGAACTGGAACTCCGCCAACACCGACCTGTTCTACGGCAGTGCCGGCACCATCCCCGGCAGTGACAAGGAGCATCAGGAGGTCTCCATGCTCAGTCTTCACCTGCTCCAGTCGGCGCTGGTCTTCATCAACACCTTGCTGGTTCAGTCCGTCCTCAAGGACCCCGCCTGGCAGAAGAAGATGACCGATGCCGACAGGCGAGGACTTTCGCCGCTGTTCTGGTCCAACGCCAACCTGTACGGGACGATCGACATCGACATGGGCCGTCTTGACCTCGACCTGGTCGCCTGACCCTTCCCGTCGATCAGGCCGATGGCCGAGGCTGGCCGCCCTGGCCGGGTAGCAGGTCGGCTAGGGCGGTTCGCACGGCCACCCGGCTTACCCCATGAGCCCGTGCCAGGGCCGCGATCGAGGTGCCCTCGCCGAAGGCCGCCCGCACGTCCTCGCGCCGGTCACCTTCCAGCGCGGGTGGCCGGCCGCGGTAGCGGCCTTCGGCCTCGGCGGCGGCGATCCCCTCGACGGTGAGCTCGTTCTGGATGTCACGTTGGAACTGGCCGACTGCGGTGATCACGTTGATGATGACGGCGGTGGTGGCGTCGTTGGCGGCCAGATCGTGGAAGTTCGACAGCGGTCCGGACAAGACGCGCAGGGCGACGCCGCGGGCTTGGCACCAGTTGCGGACGGCGTGGATGTCGAGCAGGTCGCGGCAGAGCCGGAACAGCTCCGAGACCGTCAGGGTGTCGCCGGGGTGCGCCTTGGCGGCGATCTTGCCGAACGCGGGCCGGTCGAGGGCGGGGATCTTGGAGGTGGTGGCGGGGTCCTCGAAGAGGAGGACGCCGTCGGCAGGCCGGAACCCCTCGGCGACGCCTTCGGTGCGCACGAGAAGGCCGGCCTCGGTGAGGATGTGGCGCTGCCGCAGCAGGGACTGGGTCGCGGTGGAGACGCGGGAGTAGACGATCTGCACCGGGCTCTCCTCGGGAAGGGTCGGAGCCCGGTGTCGTTAAATCAGCTAATTCCGACACCCCGAGAAGACGCCACAGCGCGATCAAGCTCCCGTGCTTATCCACGGCGCGACCGGCGGCGTGGGTGACGTGCTGCGCCAACTCGGCGCTCACCGGGGCCTGGTCATGTACGGCACCGCCTCCGAGCGCAGCCTGCATCTGCTGCGCGACTACGACATCGTGCCCATCGACTACCGGCGCCAGGATGTCGCCCAGGTCGTACGCGCCAAGCACCCCAAAGGCGTCCGGATCGTCTACGACCACCTCGGCGGCCCCTGCTTCCCGCTTCGCCCAGGCCGCCGAGGCGCATCGGGCATTCGAACGACGGGACGTCCACGGAAAGATCATCCTAGCCACGTTCTGACCCCGGTTGCCACGCCACTGAACACGTGTTTATCATAGTAAACGTGTGTTCAGCTCTTTCGTCAGATCTGACTGCTCAGGCCAAGATCCGTAATGCCGCCATCGCGCACTTCGCCCGCGATGGCTTCCAGAAGACAAACCTGCGTGCCATCGCGGCCACCGCAGGAGTGAGCGCCGCCCTGATCATTCGCCACTTCGGCAGCAAGGACCATCTGCGCAGCGTCTGCGATGACCATGTCCTGCAGATACTGGTGCGGCGGGCCCGGACCTCGGCCGGCCCGGCCGGCGTGCAGGATCTGTCCCGCGAATATCTGGCGAACCCGGAGGAATACGGCCTCCACGTGCAGTACATGGTGCGCGCGATCGAGGAGGACTCCTCGGCGGCCACCACGTTCGTCAACACGCTGGTGGAGGAGACCGAGGAGCTCTTCCGGGCCGGAATCGCCGATGGCTCGATGCGCCCCTCCTCGGACGTGCGGGCGCTGGCCGTGCTCACCGTGCTGATCAGCCTCGCCACGCTGACCATGGCGCCGGCCCTGACGCGGGCGCTCGGTTACGACCGCATGGGCCTCGACGTGCTGCAGCGCGTCGGGCTGCCCATGCTCGAGATCTACACCCACGGCATGTACGTGGACGACACGATGCTCAAGGCCGCCCGGACTGCCTGGGAGGCCGAGCAGGGAGATCATTTCCAGCGCAAGGACACCCATCATGGCTGAGACCGATGCCATCACCATGGCCGGAGTGGTCAAGTCGTTCGGCCCGACCCGGGCGCTGAACGGCCTCGACCTCGTCGTACGGGTCGGCGAGGTGCACGGATTCCTCGGGCCCAACGGCGCGGGCAAGAGCACCACCATCAGGATCCTGCTGGGGCTGATGCGCCCCGATGCGGGCACCGCCCGGCTGCTCGGCGGTGACCCCTGGACGCAGGCCGGCGAACTGCACCGCCGCCTGGCGTACGTGCCCGGCGACGTCACCCTTTGGCCCAACCTGTCCGGCGGCGAGGCCATCGACCTGCTCGGCCGGCTGCGCGGCGGCCTCGACCGGCGGCGCCGGGACGAACTGATCGAACGCTTCGACCTCGACCCGCGCAAGAAGGGCCGCACCTACTCCAAAGGCAACCGGCAGAAGGTGGCCCTGGTCGCCGCGCTGTGCTCCGATGCCGAACTCCTCGTCTTCGACGAACCCACCTCCGGCCTGGACCCGCTGATGGAGGAGGTCTTCCGGCAGACGATTCAGGAAGTGCAGCGCGCGGGTGACCGTACGGTGCTGCTGTCCAGCCACATCCTCTCCGAGGTCGAGGCGCTCTGCGACCACGTCACGATCATCCGCGACGGCCGTACCGTGGAGTCCGGCACCATGGCCGAGCTGCGCCATCTCACCCGCACCGCCATCGAGGCCGAGCTGGCCGGCTCACCGGACGGGCTGGCCGGCCTGCCGGGGGTGCACGGTCTGCGTGCCGACGGCGGCCGGGTGCGCTTCAGCGTCGACGCCGCCGCGCTGGACGCGGCGTTGCGTCAGCTCACCGCAGCGGGCGTGCGCAGCCTGGTCAGCCGGCCGCCGACGCTGGAGGAGCTGTTCCTGCGGCATTACGACCGCGCGGCCGCGAGCGCCGGTGGCAGGCACGCGGAGGCGGCACGATGAACCCCTTGACCGGCACCGGAAAGCTCGTCCGCCTGGTGTTGCGGCGTGACCGGTGGCTGCTGCCCCTTTGGGTGGTCTTCATCTGCCTGGCCCCCGTGGTGTTCGTCGGCGCGTTCACCGGGGCGTACCCTACGGCCGAGGCTCGTCAGGCCTACTACGAGACCAGCGTCCACACCAGGGCCTTCACCGTCGCCTACGGCGTGCTGAACGGCTCCAGCCTCGGCGAGCTTGTGGCCTGGCGGTCGGGGTTCGTCACGTTCATGGTCGGGCTGCTCGCCCTGCTCACGGTCGTCCGGCACACGCGTACGGAAGAAGAGGCCGGGCGGCGCGAGTTGGTCGGGGCGACCGCGGTGGCGCGGCACGCGAACCTGGCCGCCGCCCTGATCGTCACCTGTGTGGCCAGCCTCGTCCTGGGCGTGGCGTCGGCGTTGGCGTTGATCGGCCAGGACCTGCCGGTGGCGGGTTCCCTGGCGCTCGGGCTCGGGTTCGCGACGGCTGGCTGCGTGTTCGCCGCGATCGGCGCCGTGACCGCGCAGCTCACGACGGGCGCGGGCGGCGCACGCGCCATCGGGATCACCGTGCTCGGCGCCGCGCTCATCCTGCGCGGCATCGGGGACATCGCGGGACAGACCGGTGACGGGCCGGCCTGGGTGTCGTGGCTGACGCCGCTCGCCTGGGCGGAGGCGCTGCGGCCCTACAGCGGCGAACGTTGGTGGGTTCTCGCGCCCGCAGCCATCGTCGTCATCGCGCTCAGTGCGCTGGCCGCGGTGCTGTCGGCGCGGCGCGACCTCGGCAGCGGCATGTTCCAGGCCCGGCTGGGGCCGGCCGCCGCGGGACCGCGCCTGCGCAGCCCGCTGGCGCTGGCCTGGCGGCTGCACCGCGGCCCGCTGATCAGCAGGGTCGTGGGGCTCACGCTGGTCGGGTTGATGATCGGCGCGATGTCGGCGAGCCTCGGCGCGCTGATGGACAACAGCGGTGCCGCGGCGCGAGAGGTGCTCGCCCGGCTCGGCGGTCCGGGCACGCTCGTCGACCAGTTCCTCGTGCCCATGATGACCATGCTCGGCCTGGTCAGCGCCTGCTTCGCGATCCAGTCCGCGCTGTTGGTCAGGAACGAAGAGCGCGACGGCCGGGCCGAGCCCCTGCTGGCCACGCCGGTCAACCGGCTGCGCTGGGCGGGCAGCCACTTCGCCTTCGCGCTGCTCGGTCCTGCGCTCGGGGTGGTGGCCTTCGGGGCGGCCGCCGGCCTGGCGCACGGGCTCAACACCGGCGACGTCGCCCGTGAGCTGCCCCGTCTCCTGACCGCCGCACTCGTGCAGCTCCCGGTGGTGTGGGTGTTCACCGGGATCGCGTTCGCGCTGTTCGGGCTGCTGCCCCGGCTGGTCGCCGGCACGTTCGCCGTGGCCATGGTGAGCATGCTGTTCGGCTGGGTCGGCGGGGAACTGCAGCTCGACCAATGGGTCATCGACCTGTCGGTCTTCGAGCACGTACCGAAACTTCCCGGCGGGGACATGGCGGCCGCGCCTCTGATCATCATGACCGTCGCCGCGGCAGCCTTCGTCGCGGTCGGCCTGGCCGGCTTCAGACGTCGCGACATACCCACACCCTGAACCTGGAGGCCATCATGGGAATCACCCTTCCCACCTTGAGAAGCCCGCTGCAGGAAACCCTGTGGGTGACGCTGTGCGGCCGGGCGCTCGACAGCCGCCTGCCGCGCCCCATACTCGGCGACCGCATGGCCTACGAGATCATCCACAAGACCGGCTACGACCACCGCAAACTCCGCTGGAGCGCGGCTTCGGCCATCGACGTCGCCCAGCGCGCCAAGAAACTGGACGAGATCGCGCAGCAGTTCATCGCGCGCCATCCCAACGCGATCGGTATCGACCTGGGAGCCGGCCTGGACACCCGGGCCTTGCGCATCGACCCTCCATCCACAGCGGACTGGTACGACGTCGACTTCCCCGAAGTCGTGGATGCCCGGCACCGGGTCATCCCCGAGCGGCCGCACGTGCACGCCATCGGCGCGGACCTGACCGAGCCCGATTGGCTGGAGGCCCTACCCGCCGACCGCCCCGCCGTGGTGGTCGCCGACGGCGTGCTGCCCTTCCTCTCCCAGGAAGAGATGATCACCCTGCTGGACCGTCTCACCAGCCACTTTCCCAGCGGGGAGATAGCGTTCAACGTCTACACACGATTCACCGTCTGGGCCGCGAAACACTACTCCGGCAGCCGGTTCCTAGTCCCCCTCTTCAAGTCCCCCGGCTTCGACCGCCTCGACCCCGTACGGTGGAACCCGCGGCTGACCCTGATCCGGCACATCCTGCTCACCCGGGAGCCCGAGGTCGACCAGTTCCCGACGGCCCTGCGCCTGTGGACCCGACTGTCGGCGCTCAGCACGACCTTCTCCAGGCTGGGCACCACGGTCGCGCACTACCGTTTCTGACGATTCCGGCCGGCGACTCACGCCGGGTCGGGCAGGTCCATTGCCGCCAGCCGGCCGGGTCGACCAGGGCCGCGATCCCGCGATCCGTCAGCTCCGGAGGCCGCACGTGCTCCACCACCACGACTGGCACCTCGCGAGCCTTGGCGAAGCGGCCCAGCCGCTGAAAGCACTTGAGCGCGAGCGTCAACGCCAACAGGTGTTCATCGGTGTCGGTCTTCTCCCGCGCCCACGCCATCTCCTCCTGTGAAGGAGAGAAGAACATGTACAACTCACGCGTCATCATCAACCGCGGGAGCACCCGATAGGCGGTCCGCTCCACCGCACACGCCTCCCGACCGGCCCGCTCAACAAACGAGACACACCGTAGCGAGACGAACACGCACACAACAGACGAAGAAGATCACAGCTTCATCAAACCCACCCGCCCAACCCTTCAAGACCATCTCAATGTGGGTTTGGGCTTTTGTGGGCTGACCCCCTTCTTTCGCCTGGGTTTCTCCTGGGCAAGCTCGGCGACGAACGTGCACGAACACGATGAGACGGCCCGCCCAATCAGCCACATTCACCGCACCGAAACGATCACGAACCGCAAGCTTGATCCTCATTCCGCTACCTGGCGGCTGGGGACATGTTCGGGAGCGGAGGGCCGTATAGGTGTTCCGCGTACTGTTCCGATGAAGGGGCCCTATCCGGAACGCTTCAGAGCGTGAACGGGGCCCGAGTCGGGTACGCGCGTTGCAGCACCGACGAACAGTACGTCGTGATCCAGACCGAGCAGTTCCTGGCCCTCGGCGTGCCCGCCGACCGCATCTACATCGGCCGCGGCTTCTCCGGGACCACCCGCCGTAACCGCGCAGGCCTCGACCAGGCCCTGGCCGCCGTCTGGGACGGCACCGTGTTCACAGTGACGAAGTTCGACCGCTTCGCCCGCAACATGGCTGAAGCCAACGACATCCTGACCGACCTGTCCGGCCGGGGCGTGCTGTTCGGCCTGGGCGCCTCCGTCTACGACTGGAACGACCCGTTCGGCCGGCTCTTCCTGCAGACCCTCGCCATGGTCGCCGAATTCGAAGCGAATATCGGGCACCAGCGCCCGCGAGGGCATGGCCCAGGCCAGAGGAACGGCAAGCTCAAAGGCAAGCAGCCCAAGCTGCCCGAACCGGCGCGGCGTTCCATCCGCCGCCGCTACGCCGAAGGAGAGGTGTCCCTGGCCGACCTGGCCCTCGAGTACAGCGTCGGACGCTCCACCATCCACCGCATCATCCACGGACCAGAAGCTTGCAGGTAGGGCGACCACACGCGGAAGACGGACGTCACAGTCGAGCAAGATCGTTCTCATCGATAACGACTGTTCCCCGGTTCCTCAACCCCGGGATCGCAGCCACCTTGGTGGTCGACACCGCCGTCGCGACCGCGGCCGAATGCGTCGCCCTGATCCTCCGGCACATCACCCGGCCTCGACGGCATGCACCGCTTCGGCGACCGTGCGGAGCGTCGCGATCGGGTCGTCGCCGAGGGGGTAGACGCCGACGTGGTCCGCACCGGCGTCCCGGTGGGCCAGCAGCCGCGTCGCGACGGTGGCCGGGTCGCCGTAGGCGACGAGCCCGTCGATGAGGCGGTCGCTACCGGCGTGGGAAAGATCGTCTTCGGTGAAGCCGAGCCGGCGGAGGTTGTTCGCGTAGTTGGTGACGTTCAGCGCGGTTCCGGGCGGCGCGGACCGGGCGACCACGCGGGCCCGCCCGGTGTCGGGCTCGGCGAGGGCGAAGTGCCCGGGCAGCAGCAGTTTGCCCTCCCCGAGGATAGAGCGCGCCCGCCGGGTGTGCTCGGGCGGCACCATGCACGGAATGGCCCCGGCGGTGCGGTCACCGGCCAGGCGCAGCATCTTCGGCCCGAGTGCGGCCACCACCGTGCGGTCGGCCGGAACGTCCGCACGGGCGAGCTGGTCCAAATAGGACACCAGTGTGTGGTACGGCGAGGCGTAGTCGGTGTGGACTTCGCGGTGCCCGATCCCGACGCCGAGCAGGAACCGGCCGGGGTGCTTGTCCTCGATACGGTGATAAGAGGCGGCGACGGTTTGCGCGTCGGCGGTCCAGACGTTCACCACGCTCGTTCCGACGATCAGCCGGGTGGTCGCGTCGAGCAGCTGCTCCGCGAGGGTGAGGTCGGCCGGGGGCGAGGCGTCCAGCCAGAGCGTGCCGTAGCCGGCGCGCTCGACTTCCGCCGCGGCTTCCTGGTTCACTTCGTGCTCGCGCAGATGCGCACCGAGCAGGCCGAGATCGATGCTCATGCCTCGACTCCAGCACGACGGCCCACGGGCGAACCAGGACCAGGGCTGACGCGCAGCGATAACCTGACGGCATCGTCGCAGGGGAGGGCCGGTGGAACTACGGGCGTTGCGGTACTTCGTCACGGTCGCCGACGAGCTGCACTTCGGCCGGGCCGCCGACCGGCTGCACATCGCGCAGCCGGCGGTCAGCAGGCAGATCGCGCGGCTGGAGCGCGAGCTGGGCGTCCGGCTGTTCGACCGCTCACCGCGGCGGGTCCGGCTCACCGCGGCCGGGCACCGGGTGCTCGACGCGGCGCGGGCGGCACTCACGGCCGCCGACCGGGTCCGGGTCGTTGCGCGTGAACAGGCGGGGGTCATGCGCATCGGGATGGGCACCGGGCAATTCACCGCCCGCTTGGAACGGGGGATCGACGCGTTGCGGGAACAGGCCCCGGCGTTCGACGTCGTGCTCGTCGACCTGCCGCCGACCGCGCGCCTGAACGCCTTGCGGCAGGGGGACATCGACCTGGCCCTGGCGCGGGGGGTGCGTTCGGCGCCCGGAATGCGGGTGTTGCCGGCGTGGACGGAGTCCCTGTTCGCGGTGGTGTCCGCGCGGCATCCCGGCGCCGGTGGTGAGGTCGTCGGCGTGGCCGAGCTGGCCGCCGGTCCTTTTCGGACTTCCCAGGACCACGACCCGGCGGTGGTCACTGCGCTGCGGGAGGCCGGGGTGCAGGTGCGGCCGGGCCGCCGCGCGGGGACCGTCCAGGACACGATCGTCGAGATCGGCTCCGATCCGCGCAGCTGGACGGTGCTGCCCGCCGATCAGGTGGCCGAGATCCGGTCCACCCGGGTGCGCGCGATTCCGCTGGTGCCGCGTACGACGATCACGGGCAGTGTCGCCGTCCCGGACGATCTCCCGCTCACCTGCGTGGCGGCCCACCGGTCGGCCTTCGGCGACTGATGCCGTGCGCCACCTGGTCGCCCCCACCGACCGTCTGGCCCGAGGGAGGCAACACCGCCGGAAAGACCTTGTTTGCCGAGGAGTATCACCGAGGGCGATGGGCCCGGATATCCACAGGGCGTCCATCGGGATCGCGAGCCGTCATCGTCCATTGCGTGGGCAGTGTCTCGATCTCTCCGACCGGCCGCCCGGCATCCAGAATCCGTTCGCGAAGCTCACACAGTTGTGCGTAGGTGCCCACGCGCAGTCCCCAACCCGCCCGGTTCAGAGGATCGAGACCGAGGGCGGGGACGGTGGCGGTTTCGACGATCATCAGATGGTCGGCCCCGCCGACATCGAGGACTGCGATCCGAGGATCAGCAGAGGTAGCAGCGCGCTCGAACGCGAGCGTTGCTCCGAGCAACTCCGTGTAGTACGCCACGAGCCGGTCGAGTTCGGTCGTGGACAGTGTCAGATGGTTGATTCCGAGCAGATTGGTCATGATCAACCGACCGTAGCTCAGCCAGATCACGATCTTGCATTCGGGATCGAAGACACCCGCTTAGTGGGCGTTTTGGCCCCAAACTTGGGCATATAGCAGTGTTTGTTCCGCAGTTTGATCACCGGATCGGTGCACGCTTCAACCCGTTTCGGTACTGCACGGGCGATTCAGGCCAGCGCATCACGCCCGTCTGGCCCTGAAAGATCCTGTCTCATCCCGAAGGGCGACGCGCTCGACAACGCCCTGATGGAATCGCAGATCGGCCTCTACAAGACCGAGCTGATCAAGCCCCGAGGCCCCTCGCAGAGGCTCGTGGGCTGGCGTGGTTGGCTCGGCCTCGTTGGCTGCTCGTCGATCTTGGTGTCGGTCAGGTGGGTGGCTCGTGCGGCAGCGTCGCCGCGTGGGCGGCGAGGCCGTCGGCCATCTGCTGCATGACGCGTTGCATGACGCGCTTCATCAGCCAACCCAGCCCCCAGCGGGCGTTGTAGGTGCCGTGCCAGTGGATTGCCGTGCCGCCGTCGGATGTGGGTGTGAGGTCGATGACCGCCCGGTAGTTGCGGATGGTCGGGTTGAACGCGTCCTCGTAGGTCAGCTGCTTCTCCTCGACGAGTCCGGTCAGCCGTTCGCCGGTCACCGTCCGCCCGGTACGGAACGCGCGGACCGCGCCAACGGGGTCGTGGCCGTCGGGATCGAGGCCGCTGGACCGTTCGACGACCAGGCTGTCCACGGCCGACCAGATGGGCCAGGTGCGTGCATCGACGAGCAGGCGCCACACGACGGCTGGAGGTGCGGTCGAGATCGCGGTCGCGTCGTAGCTCAACATGTCGTGAGTTCTTTCGTTCCTCGCCGCGCCCCTCGGAACTGCCCGATGGGGGCTCGGCGGTCATTTCGGAAGACGTCACTCCGAAAACTAGGCGACCCGTGCGGTGCGGGAACATGCGCCGGATTGGCGAGGTTCGATCAGATCTTGCGGTACACGGACGGACGGACGCCGACATGCCCCAGGAAGGCCGTCGACAGCGCGCCAGGACTGGCGAAACCGCAGCGCTCGGCGATTTGCCCGATCGTGAGGTCGCTGTCGGTCAGTAGTCCGCGTGCCCGTTCGATCCGGAGCCTGGTGAGGTACCGGTAGGGCGTCTCGCCGGTCGCCGCACGGAAGACGCGGACGAAGTGGTACACGCTGAGGTGGGCTTCGGCGGCGATGTCGGCCAGTGTCAACGGCTCGGCCAGCCGGTCGTGCATCACGGCGATGCCGATGCGGACGGCCGCGTGTTCGGGGCCCGGCAGGCGCTCGTGTCGGCCCTTGGTCAACAGATGGGTCGTGAGGAACTCCGCGGCGGACTCCGCGTAGACGTCGTCCGCGCCACCGGCCGCGGGTAGTGCCCGGACGAGATGTTCGACCACGGAATCGCCTGCGGCCGCCACCTCTGCCGACAGCGTTTCGAAGTCCGGTGCTGAACCGCCGAGCCGGGCCGCTGCACGAGCCACGGTCGCCGAGGGGATGTGGATTTGGATGGTGCGCATCGCCGACGCCGTCCGATAGTCGCGCACGGTCTCCCGGCCGGGGACCATGAGTTCCAGAGCGCCCGGAACTCGGCGTCCGCGCACCGGTTTCCCGTCGGAGCGCGTCCGCATGGCCACATCCCCGGCCACGTAGAGCACCAGATGCAGGTCGGACACACCGGGCAGTTGAACGTGGTCGGCCTCGGGAGCGTGGTCGAAGCACTGCACGAGCAGCGACCGCCAGCCCGCGTCGTCCCAACTACAGAAAGTGCGCCGCACCAGCCCCGACGTGTCCAACTCCGCGTACGGGGCGAGATCGAAATCGGGCGAGTCGAACACTGGTATCAGGCTTCCTTCCGGGGGGCCTGGCGGTGAATGCTTCTGGTCAGCCCTGCCGCGGTCAGGGTCAGATGCTGGGCCAGCGCGTCGGCCGCGGCATCGGCGTCGCGGGCCAGTGCCGCCTCCTCCAATCGACGATGCTCGGAAATGCCGTCCCGGCTGGGATTGCGGTGCGTCGACCAACGGCGAGCCAGCTCGCTCGCGGTCCACAACCGGTCGAACGTCTCCAGCAGGACGGGGTTGCAGCAGCCCTCCAGCAGCGTGCGGTGAAAGAGCCGGTGAGCTTCGGACCAGGCGTCGCTGAGGTACTCCCCCTCCGGCCCGAACGGCGGGGTGCGGGCCAGCCGGTGGTGGGCAGCTCGCACGCAGGCCTCCCAGTCGAGGTCGCCACGCTCGATGGACATGCGCAGCACAACCGGTTCGATGGTAGGCGGGCCTCCCCGATCTCCTGCCAGCGGCGGTCGGAATACGAGGGGACGACGAACCCGCGGTTGGGCAGCCGGTCGGCCATGCCCTCGCCGACCAGCCGCACGAGCGCCTCGCGCACCACGGCCAGACTCACGTCCTGCTTCTTGGCGAGGTCCTGCGGCTTGAGTGCCTCGCCGGGGGCGAAGTCCCGACGCATGATCGCGTCCCGCAGGTGGGCGTAGACCTGCTCGGAGAGCATCTGCTTCCTCGACGAGGTGCGAACCATGTCGCTCATCATAGACGATCAGACGAGTAATCGATTATTTCTCGTATCGTCGATAGTCGCACAGCCGAAGGACTCACACCATGAGCGCCAACAACTCGTTCGCCTGCTTACCAGGGCCAGACCGCGCCGCGCAGACCAACCCACAACCCCTCGTGATCCGAACCACGAGCAAGCCGCCCTAGAGCCGACTCTAGATCAAGCCCTAACCTTGACCTCATGTCGGAAACGAACCCGGGCCTGAGCATTGGGCAGGTAGCCGAACGCACTGGCCTGAGCGTCCACGCGTTGCGCTTCTACGAGCGCGAGGGCATCCTGGCCGCCCCCGTACGGCGGGGCCCGGGCGGCCGGCGCGTCTACAGCGACAGGGACGTGGAGTGGCTCCACCTCTGCGTCAACCTGCGCGCCTCCGGCATGCCGCTACCCGCCATCCGCCAGTACGCCGACCTCGTAAGGCGGGGCGCGGGCAACGAAGAGCACCTGCTGAACCTCCTGAGGCAACACCGGGACCAGGTCGTCGCGCAGATCGAGCAGCTCAACGAGTCGCTCGGCATGGTCGCCCACAAGATCAGTGCGTACACCGAGCAACTGGCCGAAGGCGTCACAGGCCCGATCACGTGCACCGCTCCGCAGAGCCGCTGACGGAATCCCGCGGGCACCATGCTGGATAGACATCCCGTGCTGTGGTAGGCGAATGGCCGGCAGTCCCACGAGCGCGACCGCCACGCCCGCCGCGCGCTGGAACAACGTCTTCTCGGCCACCAGGCTGTCCACTCTGGTCAGCGCGGAGTGGCGGTTCCGGTCGGAGTGAAGCCGAGCACGCTCACCCTGGAGATCTCCTACGACGACGGCCGCACCTGGCTGCCCACGCTGGTGCACCGGTCGGCCATGGGCGGCTGGTCCGCGCACCCCTGCGTCCGGCAGGGGTGCGCGGGAGTTCGCCTCGCTGCGCGTCAAGGCCGTCGACACTGCCGGTACGCCTGCACCGAGACTGTCGTGCGGGCGTACCAGATCAAGGGACATGACCGCAGTCAACCCGGCGGCGGATCACCGGCCGCGGTGCGAACTCCATGCGTCAGCTTGAAAGGGTTCAGTCGGCTGGTGCCAGTTCGAGGTTGGCGAGTGCGGCGTAGTGCATGAACTTGAAGGGGTTGAGCACCTGGTTCTGTGCGACAAGCGAGTCCAGCAGGCTCTTTCGCCGGCTGACGAGTTCGGGAGCGTCGGGATGGGCGAGCAGTCCCAGATCGACGACGTGGAGCGCAAGTGCCTGCTGGCCACGTCGGTCCAGTTCGAGAGCTGTGGCGCTGAAGGCGGTGGCGCTCTTGCCGCCCAGCAGGTCCAGCGCGGCGGCGAGTTCATCGGATGAGAAGCGCTCGATGCCCTCGCCCCGGTGGTGCCAGTAACCGGTCCGCTGGCGATACACGCGTTGAATGAGGCTGTCACGGGTGACGAGATAGGGCATGACCGCGGCAGGCTGGTGTTTCAGGACGTCGGGTAGGTGGTTGAGCCGCAGGATTTCGACGAGTGTCAGCCCGTTCGCGATTTCGGCCGTGATGACCTGTTCCAGGTCGCGTAAGGCCGCCAACAGCCCGGGGAAGGCCTCGATCGTGAAATTTTCGGTCAGCGAGGGGTGTCCGTGGATGAGCAGCCGTGGTCGTAGGTCTATGACGATCTGCATCGCTTCGAACAGGCCTTGAGCGGAGCCTTCCGCGAGGGTCGGCGAGCCCAGGTAAGGCATGCTCATGTCGCCGGTGAAGACGACGTCCAGGCTCGGGACATGGATGACCAGCCCGTCGTCGGTCTCTCCTCCTGGGATCGGGATGAGGGAGAAGTCCACGCCACCGATCGTCAGCTGCTGCCGTTCGTCCACCAGCTGGTCGGGTTTGACATGGGCGACGCGATGGCTGTGCCCGCCCGGAAGGTAGTATCCGATCGGCGGCGGGCCGGAGTTCTGATGCGCGAGTTCGTGCGGGAAGTTCGCCTGCGCGATCACCGTGGCGCCGTCTGCTGTAAGGGCCTCGAGTCCTCCGACGTGGTCCCAGTGGGCGTGTGTGAGTATCACGTGGGTGACAGGCAGTTCGGTGATGGTGCGAAGTTCGCGAAGGGCCGCGGCCGCGTGCTCAGGTGTACTCGCGGCGTCGATGGCGACCACCCCCTGGTCCGTGACGACAAAGCTGACGTCGGCGAAGTCGTAGCCCTGCGCTACGAATACGCCCGGCGCGCGTTCGACCAGGCGCCGGGGTGCGAAGCGGAATCCGTCGCGGGGATTCGCCCAGTAGTCGGTGATCAGGTGGCCGGCTCGGCTGCGCGCTTGCGCAGCCGCATCAGCGCGGCCGAGTTGGACGTACGCTCGCGACAGCGCCGCGTGGACCGGCCGCATGAAGCCCGGTGGAAACTGGTCCTTGACCATGAGGACGAACTCCAGGTCCGCGACCACTGTCTCCGCGCGGCCTGCGCACTCGGCCAGGCCGGCCAGTGAGATCCCGCGGTAGTAGTGGGGCAGGCCCAGGTCCAGTGACGTGGCGGCGTCGAGCTTGGCGATGGCCGCCTCCGCCTGGCCTTCCAGGCGGGATTGGAAGGCGCCGGCGATGGCCAGCAGGAGTGCGTCGTCCTGTGCCTGGTCCGACAGGGCCGAGAAGAAGCCAAACCCCTCCTGGTCGAGCCCGGCGGTCATGAACTGGCTCGCCAGCACGATTTTGGTGCGCCGATCGGCGTCTGGCCAGGTCGCGACCTGGGCGAGCGCTCTGATCTCCATGTTCATCTCTGTTCTCCGTCCAAAGATCGCACTGTGTTCGGCGCGGCGGTGGTGCCCGGTGGGAGTGGGGAGCCGGGTCGTCGGCGGATGGGGGCGAGGGCGAGGGCGGCGAGAGCCACCGAGGCGAGCATGAGCCAGCGGGTGTCGGCGTATACGCCGATCACGGTTGACCTGGTCGGGGTGCCGAGGACAGCGACGAATGCGGCGACACCCAGGGTCGAACCGATCTGGCGAAACATGGTTTGCGCGCCGATCCCGGTGGACAGCTTCGCCGGTGCCAGCGTGGCGGTGGCGGATGCCTGAGCACCGATGTCAGCCATGACGCATTTCTAAAGCAGGTAGACAAGAAAATCAAGCTACTACCTGATTATCTAAAGCTAAATGGTAAGCTGGCCGCATGCGCTCCTACGGTCAGTACTGCTCCGTGGCCAAGGCCCTCGATGTCGTCGGCGATCGCTGGACGCTGCTGATCGTGCGCGAGCTCCTGGCCCGCGGGCCTTCCCGCTACACCGACGTGCGTTCCGGCCTGCCGGGAATCGCCACCAACCTGCTCGCCGACCGGCTGCGCGAGATGGAGGCCGCCGGCCTCGTGGACCGCGAGGACGCCCCGCCCCCGGTCGCCACCACGTTGTTCCGGCTCACCGATCGCGGCGCCGCTCTGGGAGCGGTGCTCTTCGAGCTCGGCCGCTGGGGCGTGCCACTGATGGTCGACTATCAGCCCGACGACGCCTTCCGTGGCCAATGGCTGCGCCTGCCCGTCCGGATGTTTCTCGCAGACCACGAACCCGACCAGGCCCCCTCTTCGATCCAGGTCTGCGCCGAGGATCAGACCGTGGTGATCGACGTCGGCGCCGGCCAGGTCTCACTTCGCCTGGGCGCCGACCCGGACGCCGATGCGACCATCAGCGGCCCGCCACCGCGCATCCTGGCCCTCTTCAGCGGCAACCTCTCCCTTGCCGACGCAGAAGGACAAGGCGTGCAGGTCACCGGATCCCGAAAGGTCGTCCAGCGCGTCCTGCCCCGCGCCGAGGCGCCGATCGACCGGCAGACAACGCCGAGATAGCGGACCTGCCAGTCGATCCCCCTCCCACCCCCGCCGTATGACCGCTCCCTGGGTTTCTCCCGGTGAAGCCCAGGGCCAGGAGAAATCCAGGGTGCGTAAGCGTTGCGCCGCATCGTCCGGATGACCTCAGCGTCCCGATCCCGCATAGCCCACCCGGCCGGCGACCACATCCGGTTCGTGTGCGGTCGCGACGACGCCCTCACCCGGGTCAAGCGGGTGAGCCGGTACGCTTCCACACCCTGCACCGCACCACCGCAGCCCTGACCTTCTTGCGGACCGCGGCCGAAGACCCGCTGGGCAAATGCATCGACGAGGCTCTGCACCGGGCCGGTGGCTACCTGGAGCGCGCGCAGAAACGCCGACGGAGGCTTCGGGCATCAGACAGGCGATGCCAGCGGCGGAGCAAGCGCGCCGCCGTCGTCTCCTTCACCCAATGGGCGGTCCGCCATGACCTCCTGAACGCTGACCCGATGGAGCGGGTCGACACCGTCAAGGTGCCCAGGACGCTGCCCCAGGTCCGCCTCGGCGGCAGACGTCGCCAAGGTCCTGCTGGACCTGCTCCTGGACGACGAGATCAACGCCTTTTGGGGCTCGCGACACGTTTCTTACTGGCACCCCTGACTACGGCGGCCAGATCGGCGCCGCCGACCTGCACGCCCATCCCGCCGCCCAGTTTCTGATCGGCGGCGGGTTCGTCCTGCGCGACGCTGACGGCACCGAGCACGCCATGACCGCCGCGCTCATCCCACGAACACGCCCCATGCGATCGTGCACGGCACAGCCGATGGCCTGCCGGCCCTCATTGACCCCAGCGCGACGGCCGTCATCTCGTTCGACTGGGAGCATCGAGGGCGCCGACGCTTGGCGGATTTACGACATTGTCTGGCTTTATCTCGGAAGCGGGACGACTTCTGCGGCCCCGATCATCGAGGGGTGACACGAGACCAGGTTTTTGGATCACCCCGGCGGCCTCGATGACCGGCGCCCTCCCCATTCCTCCTGTTGCCGAACTGAGGAAGCGCCAGAGCGCGAAGTGGCGAACGTTCCCCGACGACGTCCTGCCCCTTCCGGTCGCAGAGATGGACTTCCCGCTGGCCGAACCGGTCGCCAAGGCTCTGCGCGAGGCGGTCGACCGGTCCGACACCGGCTACGCGGCACCAACCCGCGACCTTGCCGACGCGGTCAGCCGCTATGCCCGGCGCGAATGGGACTGGAAGATCGATCCCGATGACGTGCGGACCGTCACCGATGTCGGCATGGGCATCGTCGAAATTTTGCGTCGCGTCGTCAGCCCCGGCGACCGTGTGGCGATCAGCCCGCCGGTGTACGAGCCGTTCTCCTGGTGGATCCGCGAGGTAGGAGCGCATGTCGTTGAGGCGCCGCTGGCCGAAGGACCGCAGGGATGGCAGCTCGACCTGGAGGCCCTGGAACGCGCGTTCGCTGACCATGTCACGGCATACGTGCTGTGCAATCCGCACAATCCCGTCGGCCTCGTGCACCGGCGTGAGGACCTGGTCGCACTCGCTGGACTGGCCGACAAGTACGGCGTGTACGTGCTCTCCGATGAGATCCACGCCCCGCTCGTCCTCCCCGGGGCCGAGTTCGTCCCGTTCCTGTCGGTGTCTGACGAGGCGAGGCGTTGGGGATTCTCGTTCCTGTCGGCCAGCAAGGGCTGGAACCTGGCCGGACTCAAAGCGGCCACCGTCATCACCGCCGACCCGGCGCCCAAACGGTACGTCGACCGCCTGTCGCCGCATTCGCTCTACCGCACCGGACACCTCGGAGTGATCGCCACGGTAGCCGCGTTCAACCTCGGTGACCCATGGCTCGCCGAGGTCCTTTCCGCGCTCGACCACAACAGGAAACTGCTGGAGGAACTGCTGGCGAAGCTGCTCCCCGACGCCCGCTACAGACAACCGCAGGCAGGCTTTCTGGCCTGGATCGACTTCCGCGCCCTGGGCTGGGGCGACGACCCCACCGACCACATCCTCTCCGCCGCCAAGGTCGCCCTGAACGCCGGACACCGCTACGGCCCCACCGGGATCGGCCACGCCAGGCTGAACTTCGGCTGCTCGGCAGAGACGCTCACCGAAGCCATCACGCGCATCGCCGCGCTCTCCTGAGAGAGCTTCCAGTTTGGAAAGGGACCTCACCATGTTGCAGACCTGGACAGCCGTCGACGACTACTTCAACGGCCTGCAGATCGAGCAGGACTCCGCTCTGCTCGCGGCCGGCGAGGGCAGCGAGGCAGCTGGGTTGCCGCCGCACCAGGTCGCCCCCAACCAGGGCAAGCTGCTGCACCTGCTCGCCCGGATCCAGGGTGCCCGTTCGATCCTGGAGATCGGCACCCTGGGTGGCTACAGCACCATCTGGCTCGCCAGGGCACTTCCGGAGGGCGGGCGCCTGGTCACCCTGGAGGCTGACGAGCACCACGCCGCGGTCGCCGCCGCCAACGTGGCGCGTGCCGGACTCGACCACGTCGTCGGCCTCCGCGTCGGCAAGGCCCTGGACACCCTGCCGTCGCTCGCGGGGCCGTTCGACCTGGTCTTCATCGACGCCGACAAACCATCCAACCCCGACTACCTGGACTGGGCACTGAAACTCACCCAGCCCGGCAGTGTCATCGTCGGCGACAACGTCGTCCGCGACGGTGCCGTCACCGACCCGGCCAGCACCGACCCGCGCGTCCAGGGCGTTCGCCGGTTCACCGAACTCATCGCCGAGCACCCCAGGCTGACCGCCACCACCATCCAGACGGTCGGTGCCAAGGGCTACGACGGCTTCACTCTCGCCCTTGTCACGGCGTAGCGGAGAGCCGGACATGGCTCGAGTCGCCGAAACGTCGTACTGCCCCTCGAGGGATGCGCCGGCGGGTTGAGGTCCCCTGGTCCAGGGGAGGCGGGGACGTGCTGTTCCTGAGCTACCTCACCGCGTGCCCTCCGGCGGATGTGGCGCCGCGCAGCCCGTCCAGGGTGTCCTGGGCTGCGGTCGAGGAACCGGCGATAGCAGTAGCGTGGGCGCCGCGTTGACGCCAGATTTCGTGCCACATCTCTCCGACCCCCGAATCGGCCTGTCAGCCGGGACGGCGGAGGGTGCGGCGCACGGCCAGGCCGCCGAGGGCCGCCGACGCGAGCGCCAGGATCCCGGCCTCGGTCCACTGGAAGCGCCAGAACCTGGACGGCGCATGGTAGTACACCGCGTACCGGTAGCCCTTGCCGAACAGGCACGCCTGCCACGCATCGGTGTTCTTGCTGCTCTGCCCCACGTCCACCCGGCGCGGGCAGCCGCTGACCGACGGCTCGGCGACCTCCCTCCCGGACGGCTCCACCCAGGCGGCGCCCACCAGCCGGGCGTCGGGATCGTCCAGC
The DNA here is from genome assembly GCF_040654115.1 of Nonomuraea sp. NPDC050786. Taxonomy (NCBI): domain Bacteria; kingdom Bacillati; phylum Actinomycetota; class Actinomycetes; order Streptosporangiales; family Streptosporangiaceae; genus Nonomuraea; species Nonomuraea sp. NPDC050786. Next base: position 44,315 of record NZ_JBFAHJ010000035.1, on the reverse strand, counting down.
TGCACGGTGCCGGACAGCTCGGTACGCGCCGGCTCGGCGTAGTAGTCGCTCAGCTGGAACAGGGTGAACATCGTCACCGTCACACCGGCCACGACCAGCGCCATCGCGGGCAGCGTACGCCGGAACAGGGTGCCGGCCGCGGTGCCCAGCGCGAACGCGTACAGCCACCACGCCGCCGGCTCAACCCCGACCATGTTGAACACGCCGATATTGCCGAACGTGGAGTCGACCCCCGCCCTGAACACCGGCCGCCACAAGCTCACCATGAGCGACAGCAGCAGCCCGCCCGCCACCACCGCCGCGCCCAGGACCGACAGCTTGACCGCCAGCCACCGCCACACGGGCACGGCCTGAGTCCAGGCCAGGCGGTGGGTGCCGCGCTCGTACTCGCGGCCCAGCAGCGGCGCGCCCCAGAACGCCCCGATCAGTGCCGGCGCCACCAGCGGCATCCAGCCGAACACCGAGTACACCGCGTCGTAGCGCTGCCCGAGCGCCACCGCCAGCTCTCCGCACGCCACGGCGGGCCCCGGGCAGCCCGGCGGGGCGTGCTCGGCGACGTACCAGCTCGCCTCCACCGCCGAACCCAGCAGCAGAGCCCCGAGCAGCGCCAGGAGACCCGCCGTCACGAGGATCTGCGCCCGGTGCTGGCGCCACGTCACCCAGATCACGCGCCCACCGCCGTCAGTCCCGGGAGCGCCGCCGACCCGGGGCTGCGCAGGTAGCCCATGACGAGCTCCTCCAGCCCGGGGCGCCGCGCCTGCCAGCGCGGATCGAGCGGGGCCGCGCCTTTGACCAGCATGCTGACCTGCCTGCCGGTACGGCTCGCGCCCACCACCTGCGTCCCCGCCGCCGACGCCTCCTCCGGCCCGGTGAGGACGAGATGCCCGTCGAGCAGCTCGTCGATGTCACCGCTGACCTGCAGCCGGCCCCCGTTCAGCACGACGAGCCAGTCGCAGGTCTCCTCCAGGTCGGAGACGACGTGCGAGGACAGCAGCACGGTCAGCTCCCGCCCGGCCACCTCCGCCATGATCGCGCGCATCACGTCGTGGCGCGCGAGGGGGTCGAGGTTGGCCAGCGGTTCGTCCAGCACGAGCAGGTCGGGCCGGCAGGCCAGCGCCAGCGTGACCGCCACCTGCGCCTGCTGGCCGCCCGACAGCCCGCTCACCTTCCGCTCCAGCGGGATGCCCAGCCCGGCGAGCCGGTCGGCGGCGGCGTCGTCGTCCCAGCGCCGGTTCATGCGGCGGCCGAAGGTGAGCATCTCGGCGACGGTGAAGTTGTCGTACAGCGGCTTGTTCTGCGCCACGAACGCCGCGTCGCCGGCCACGCGGACGCTTCCCAGCTGCGGCCGCATCAGGCCCACGGCCGCGTGCATGAACGTGGTCTTGCCCGCGCCGTTGGGGCCGACGAGCGCCGCCACGCGCCCCGTGGGCACGGAGAGCGAACAGTCGCGCAAGACCCATGTGCGGCGATATCGGACCCCCAGCCCGGTCGCCTCCAGCGCGGGACTCATGCCACGCCCTCCTTCGAGGCGTCGGCCAGCACCACGGTGAACAGCGCCCGCAGGTCCTCCCGATCGAGCCCGGCCGCGAGGGCGTCGCGCACCCACACCTCCAGGCCGCGCCGCAGCCGCGTGTGCTCGGCGAGCGTCGCACCCGCGATCCCCTGCCGGACGAACGTCCCCATCCCCGGCCGCCCCTCGACCAGCCCTTCGCGCTCCAGCTCCCGGTACGCCTTGAGCACGGTGTTGGGGTTGATGGCCAGGCTCTCGACCACCTCGCGGGCGGTCGGCAACTGGTCGCCGGGCCGCAGCGTACCGAGCCTGAGCGCCTGTTTGACCTGGTGAACGAGCTGCAGGTACGTCGAGACGCCCGAGCTGCGGTCCAGGTTGAACTCGATCAACCAAAGCACCCTTTCACTAATCGATTAGTGAAAGGGTGCTGGATCGGGCTGTCCGCTGTCAACCCATGGTCCTTTCCGCCAGGGGTTGAGGTTGACCTTGGGTCAGGGTGGAAGCTCCTCGCAACGGCACGACGCCGACCGGACATAAAAGATTTGAAGGAGCAGACCACCATGCCCATCACCCTCTCCGACCAGGACAAGAGCACCCTGCGGACCGCCGCGTACGGCGCCGTGTCGCTGATGGCCGCCGCCGGTGCCGCCGGCAAGCCCCGCCAGATCGCCGCCGACGGCAGCATCGCCCTGGGCTCGGCCACCGGCCTGGTCGGGCACGTGCTCGCCGAGTACCCCAAGGGCAAGGACCTGGGCGGCAAGTCCGTGGCCGAGATCGCCGACCGCGTGCTGCCGGCCCTGACCGCGGCTATGAACCTGCTGCAGAAGGAGGATCCGGCCGAGGCCGACAACTTCCGCAGCACCGTCCTCGTCGCCGTCGAGACCGCCCGGATGCACCAGGACCGGCCGAGCCCCACCACGGCCGAGATGGCCCGCAAGATCACCGCCGCCCTGGACACCACGGAGAGGGCGGCCGTGCCGGCGGCGGCTGCCGGGCAGGATCGCCCGGAGCTGCGCAAGGCGCTCGAGGAGATCGTCGACTCCGGTTTCGTCGGGGTGTCGCTCCGCGTGAACGACGAGCGGGGCGAGTGGGTCGGCAGCGCCGGGGCGGCCGAGCTGGGCGGGGCCGCGAAGCCGCCGACGAACGGGCATGTCCGGATCGGCAGCAACACCAAGACCTTCACCGCGACCCTGGTGCTGCACCTGGTGGCCGAGGGCAGGATCGGGCTGGACGCTCCGGCGGCGGACTACCTGCCCGGGTTCGGGCTGGACGAGCGGATCACGGTGCGGATGCTGTTGCAGCACACCAGCGGGGTGTTCAACTTCACCGGCGAGGTCTACGCGGACGGGACGATCGTGCCGGGGATCCCCATCCCCTACGGCACCACGGGCAAGGAGTGGATGGACAACCGGTTCAGGACCTACCGGCCGCAGGAGCTGGTGGAGCTGGCGCTGTCCAAGCCGGCGAGGTTCGAGCCGGGGACGGGCTGGAGCTACTCCAACACCAACTACGTGCTGGCCAGGCTGCTGATCGAGAAGGTCACCGGCCGCTCGTACGCCGAGGAGATGCAGCGGCTGATCCTGGGGCCGCTCGGGCTGTCGGGCACCGTGGTGCCGGACGCCTCGCCGGAGATCCCCGAGCCGCACGCCCACGCCTCCTACCGGTACGAGGAGGACGGCGAGCAGAAGACGATCGACATCACCCGCCAGAACCCCTCCTGGATCTCCACCGGCGGCGACATGATCTCGACCACCCAGGACCTCCACACGTTCGTCTCCGCGCTGCTGGGCGGCCGGCTCCTGCCGGCCCCGCTGCTGGCCGAGATGTGCACCCCGCACCCGACGGGCATCCCGAACATGGACTACGGCCTGGGAGTGTTCGTGGTGAGAACGGAAGACGGCGGCACCCTCATCTCCCACAACGGCGCCGCCGTGGGCCACGCGGCGCTGATGTACAGCACCCCCGACGGCAGCAAGACCCTGATCGCCGCGCTGAACTGCGTGGACGACGCCGGCCTGTCCATCGCCACAGCGTTCCAGAACGCCCAGCGAAGGCTGGTCAACCAGGTGTTCCGCGGTGGGCAGGCCGATCCGGCCCAGCCGGCGGACTGAGCACCTGTGACCGACCGCTTCCGCTCGTACATCAGGTAGAACGTGACCGGTCCAAATGCCCGGCCGTGGAGTGCGGATTCACGGCCGGGCTCGAGCATGAGGCAGGCTGAGCAGATGAGGAACGGAGTCACGATCGGGCAGGCGGCGGCATTCGTCGGCGTCACGGTGAAGACGGTGCGGCATTACCACAAGCTCGGCCTGGTCGAGGAGCCGGAACGCGACAGCTCCGGCTACCGGCGGTACGGATCCGCCGAGCTGCTCCGGCTGGTGCAGGCCCGGACGCTGGCCGCCGCCGGGGTGCCGCTGGCCGAGATCGGGCCCCTGCTCGACGCCGATGCCGAGCTCTTCGCCGCCGCGCTCGCCGACGTCGAACGGCAGCTCACCGAACGGATCGAGGAGTTGATCGCCCGCCGTGACACGCTGCACCGGATCGCCGACGGCAATCGGGCCCTGCTGCCCGACCGCGCCGTGGCGCTGCTGGAGCGGATGCTCGGCCTCGGATTCTCCGCGGACGAGGTGGCGGCCACCAGGGAGGGCTGGGTGCTGGCCAAGGCCCTGGTCTCAGAGGGCTTCGACGACTACCTCACCCATGTGGAGCACGCCCTCGAGGACCACCGGTTCGTCGCCTTGATCAAGCGCGGCGCCGAAGCCGCCGCCTGGGAACCGGACGACCCGCGCATCGCCGAGCTCGCCACCGCCATGGCCGACCACTTCCTCGCCAACCCCGCACATCTGAAGATCGTGACCGGCCTGCAAGCCCGTACGGAGGCCGCGACCCGCTACGAGCTGATCGCCCTCCACGGCGAAGAGCAGGACTCGGCCGCGGCCCGGGGGGTCGCGCTCATCGAGAACAAGCTCCGCTCCGCCGGCGTCCACATCCCCAGACCGGGCTCCGCCTGACCTCGCCTAGGGAACCTCGCCGGGCCTGTCCACGATGCCGGCCGCCAGCCACACATCAGCGAAGACCGCACCCTTCCGGAACGCCACCTCCCCGTCGATCACCTCATCGCGCAGCCAGATCGACTGGTCGGCCATGGCCCGATAGGTGCGAGGATCGAGGATGAGGTAGCGCCGTTGGCCTTCTTCCCCGGCAGTGGACCGGAACAGGCCGAGCCCCGTCCGTCCGGTCGCGTCCTTGACGTTCTGTTCGATCTGCACCCCTGGGATCTTCGCCAGCGCGCGGAAGATGGCCGCCTCGAGCTTGGGCGGCATGACCGCCTGCTGCGTCAGGTACAGAGAGAGAATGCGGTAGGCGCGCGAGTCCGCGTCCTCGACCCGCTTGGACTCCTCCTTGGGATAGTCGATCCAGTGCCGGTCGCCGGCGACGTGGGCGAGCAGCTTGTCGGGATCGCTGGGGAGCTTGAGCAGTTTCTCCCGGTATTGCTGGGGCGACAGGTCGTCATCGTCCGGATCGGGTGGAACATCAGCCACGTGGAAGTTCCCCTCCGGATCCCGTCCGGCGCTCTGCTTGCCGTCATAGCGCAGCCAGCTCTCGTACGTCTCGGTCCGACCGTCCGCAGGCTGGACATTGAGGGTCTTGGTGTACTGCCACTGATCAGGCCGGGGCTCCGGCACGGGGGCCCGCTTCTCAACGGTCCTGGCCGCCTGCTCCAGCACGGTCTCCGAGTTCAGCAGGATCGTCTCCACGGCGGGCATGGATCGTACCTCCGGCGGCCGCCGGAGCGCCGGGACCGCCACCAGTACGAGCGCGACCACCGCCACGGCGGCGACCAGCAGCGATGGCATGATCACGAGCTTCCGTCCGCGCCGTGTCACCCGGCGGCGGAGCCTACGCAGCCGCTCGGGCTCGGGTAGCGGCGCGTCTGCCCGCATGTCGGCGAGGATCTCCAGGTCATCCACGGTCTGCCTCCTGCTCGTCCAGAACGATGGCGGACGGATCAACGCCGCCCAGCGCCGCGCGCGTCTTCTTCCTGGCCCGATGCAGCCGCGAGCGAACCGTGCCGATGGGTATGCCAAGGGCGAGGGCCACTTCCTCATAGCTGAGATCCGCCCAAGCGATCAACAACAGGACCTCGCGGTCCTCCGCCGACAACTCCGCGAGCGCCCCCGCGAGATCGCGCTGCGCCGCTGACGCCGACACCCGCGCCTCGACCCGATCGGCGTAGCTCTCCGCCACCTCATCGACGCCGGTCCTCGCCAGGGCCAGGTAGAACCGCTGTTCTTTGCGGAAGTGCTTGCCGATCAGGTTGGCCGCGATGCCGTACAGCCAAGGACGGGCGTCGAGGTGACTGACGTCGTAACGGGCGCGGCGCCTGAAGGCGGTCAAGAACGTCTCCGCCACGACGTCGTCGGCCAGCGAGGCACCCAGCCGCCGCGTCACATAGCGGTGCAAGGCGGGTGCGTGCCGGTCGAACAAGGCCGCGAAAGCGGCGGGATCGCGCCCAGAGCGCTGGATCAGCTCGGCGTCCTCCAGGCTCCTGTCAACTGTCAAGCCTGTGCTCCGTTTCTTCGGTGCTGTCACCCTCTTTCACCCGAAGCCCCGGTCCGGGTTCTCGCAAGAGCTGTCCGCGCGGTCAAGCCGTCGGCCTCAAGCGGGTACGCGGACGGGCTCAGCGGGGCCGGGGCGTGCGAAGTCAGGGTGGGAGAAGTCCATGTCCTTCATTCGAGCCGCCTTGCCCTTGGTCCGCCACCGGCGCAGCAGCGGGGAGGTGACCGGCATCTTGCTCATGCGGACCATCACCTTGCGCCGCGCGAGTTCGAAGCGGGTGGCCGGGACGAACAGGCTGCGCATCTGCATTCCGTTGCCTTGGAGGTAGCCGATGGAGGGGCGCAACTGCCGCTCCCATTCAGTCAGTGCCTGCGCCACGCTGCGCGGGTGACGGGCCAGCATGGTGCCCAGCAGGTCGGCCCCGGCCAGCCCGCTCGAGGCTCCCATCCCCGCGTACAGGGTCACGCACCAGGCCGCGTCACCGACGAGCACCACCCGGCCGCGATGCCAGGTGTCCATGTGCACCTGCTCGACCGAGTCGAACAGCACCTCCTCGGCCGACTCCAGCACGTCCAGCGCCGCCCCCAGCACCGGGCCGGCCGGCTCCGGGCCGAACACCGCGCGCACCCGATCGACCATCGGCCTGGTGAACTCGGCGTCCACATCGTCGGTGTGGTAGCTCAGCAGCGCGGTCGGCGGACGGTCCTTGAACGGGAAGATCCACATCGACCGTCCGGGTTCTGCGAGGATGACGGAGTCGGTCTGGTCATGACCGGGGAGCGCGCCGGGCAGCTGATACGCGACCAGCATGTAGTTCATCCGGCGCAAGTACTCCTCGTGCGGCCCGAACACCAGCCGCCGCACCGTGGAGCGCAACCCGTCCGCACCGACGACCAGATCGAAACGCTCGGTGACCGAGGTCCCGCCGGCGGTGTCGGCCAGCGTCACGTTCACCCCGTCGGGGTCCTGCTCGATCAGGGTCGGCACGGTGGAGTAACGGATCTCGACGTCGGACGGCAGCGCGGCGAAACCGGCCTCCTCCACGTCTCCTCGCATCATCATCCACGGCCGGCCAGGGAAGTCCTTGAAGCCGAGCCCCGGCCGACGATTGCCTGCCCGGTCGATGTCGTACGCGGTGCCGTCGGGGCCTCGATCGGCCAGCCTGTCCAGGATGCCCAGGCGCCGGGCGGCGGCACGGCCCGCGCCGAACAGCGCGATGAAGTACCCACCGGACCGCCTGCCGGGGCTCCGCTCGACGATGACCGGCGTCCAGCCGATCTGCCGCAGCCGCAGCGCCGTCGCGATCCCGCTGATGCCCAACCCGACCACCAGAGCCCGGCGGCCACCGTTGTTCCTTGTGTTCATGAGGTTTCTCCTTTCAGGGTTGCCGGTGACTCCGGTCGTGAAGCCGGAGTACCGATTGCGTTTCGGGTGAGGGTGACCGGGGACGTAGCTGACCGCCGGCGATGTGGGACGAGCGACGTCGTCCGAGAGGCCGGTCCCCCGCTTGTACGGAAGCAGGGCAGCGGTTCAGCGGGCGGGAAGCGCGGTCGCGGTCCGCGAGCGCGTCAGGGTTCCCCGGGTGTATCGAGGCTGGACTTGATCCAGTTCGGCGCTGCCGACGGCCCACCTCGACGGCGATCTGCCGGAGGATGTGGGCGACGAGGTACTACGCCTGGATGAAACCGAGCTGCCGCAGCTGCGAGTAGACGTCGACGACTCCCCACAGGTCGATGATCTGGCCGTCGGCGAAGCGCGCGATGAAGATCTCGTTGTAGGTGACGGACTTGCCGGTCGGGGGCATGCCTCGGTATTCACCGGAGTTGGTCCCGGTGACCGTCTGCCGGGCGACGATCTTGTCGCCCTCGGCGAGCAGGTCCTCCACCGTCACGTGAATGTCGGGGAACGCGCGCAGCAGGATCTCCCATATGCGCTTCTGCGCCTGCACCGCGGTCATGTCAGCCGGCTCCGCCGTGTGGAACCGCCCGTCCGGGTGAATGTACTCGTCGATCGCCTTCGAGATGACCTCCAGATCGCCGCTGTTGATGGCGTCGTGGAAGTGGTGGTACGTCTCCTTGTTACGTGCTTCCTGCTCTGTTGACATGTCGCCTCTCCTTGGCTCGCAATGACACCTGGTGCGGTGAAACTGGCGTCTCGACAGTTACGACGAAACGGCCCCGCGGATTGTGATGCCGGCGCGTCGCCAGGTTCCGCGGTGGTGGGGGCACCGGTCAGCCGTCCGGTGGGGCGGATCAGCCGTTCGGTGGGGCGGAGGATTCAGCCGTCGATTCATGACATGGGCTGATGTGTGCCTCGCTGCTGGATTGAGAGCCTGACTCATCCAGCCGGAAAGGAACGAGACACATGCCAGAACTGAGCGACGGGAGCACGCGCCGATCGGACGGCGCAGCGGTGAGTCGTCGTGGGCTGCTCGCCGGTGCGGGTGCCGCGACGGTCACCATGTTGGGCACTGCGGCGGCCGCCACGTGGGATGCCGGTGCCGCCGCCGCGGCCGTACCGCAGACGACGGGATTCGGGCCGGTGACGGTACGGCCGGACGACTCTCGCTACGACAACCTGCTGCGTGGCAACAACTTCCGCTACGTCGGCCGGCCGGAGGAGATCTGCGTGGCCGGGTCGACCGATCAGGTGGTGCGTGCCGTGTCGGAGGCGGTGCGGACCGGCCGGCGGATCGCGGCGCGCAGCGGCGGGCACTGCTCGAGAACTTCACCGCCGATCCGGCGGTACGGGTGCTGCTGGACCTCTCCCCGATGGACGAGGTGGGCTATGACGCTGATCGGCGGGCGTTCGCGGTGCAACCCGGCGCCACCCTCGGGCACGTCTACCGGACGTTGTTCAAGGGCTGGGGCGTGACGATCCCGGGAGGCGGTTGCCCGGAGGTGGGCGCCGGTGGGCACTTCGCGGGCGGCGGGTACGGGCCGCTGTCCCGGTGGTACGGCTCGGTGGTGGATCACCTTTACGGCGTGGAGGTCGTGGTGGTCGACCGCGACGGCACCGCCCGCGCGGTGGTCGCCACCCGCGAGCCGGACGACCCGCACCGCGACCTGTGGTGGGCGCACACCGGCGGTGGCGGCGGCAACTTCGGCGTGGTCACCCGGTACTGGTTGCGCTCCCCCCGCGTCGCCGGCACCGACCCCTCCCAGCTGCTGCCGGCGTCGCCACGGCGGATAAAGACGCTCCCCGTGATGAGCTGCTGCGGGCGGTCCGGGCGAGGCGGTGCTCGCGCCCTCGGCGGCGGCCCTGCTGATGAGCCGGGTACGCTCTTCCACCCCGGGTCCGCTCAGCCGGCGCGAGCTCGAAGTGCTCCAACTCGTCGCGGCGGGGGCCACGAACCGCGAAGCGGCGGCGAGGCTGTTCATCACCGAGGCCACGGTCAAATCTCACCTGCTGAACATCTACGGCAAGCTCGGTGTCGGCGACCGTGCCGCCGCCGTCACCGAGGCGTTCAACCGGGGACTGCTCATCCAGCGAACACCGGACCGGCCCTGACGCCGTAGCGGTGCGTGTCCGGCGGCGGCGCTCGGTTCAGCGCCCGACCATTTTAAGGTGCGCCGCGCCGTACCGGTCTCCGGCCACCCCCACGCGACCGGCCAGGGCGTCCAGGTCGGCCCGCTCGTCTGCGGACAGCGCCACCCCGGTGGCGGCGGCGTTCTCCTGCAGGCGGGACAGGCGGCGGGTGCCGGGGATCGGCACGATCCAGGGCTGCTGGGCCAGCAGCCAGGCGAGGGCGACCTGTCCGGGCGTGGCGCCCTTGGCCTCGGCCAGCACGCGCACGTGATCCACCAGAGCCTGGTTGGCGGGCAGGTGCTCGGCGTCGAAGCGCGGGATGGTCGCCCGGATGTCCCCGTTCGCGAAGGAGGTGTTCGGGTCCACAGTGCCGGTCAGGAACCCCTTGCCCAGAGGGCTGAAGGGCACGAAACCGATGCCCAGCTCCGCGCAGGCAGGCAGCACCTCGGGTTCGGGGTCACGGGTCCATAGCGAGTACTCCGACTGTACGGCGGTGACCGGGTGAACGGCGTGGGCCCTGCGGATGGTGGCGGCCGCCGCCTCTGACAGGCCGAAGTGCTTGACCTTGCCGGCTCGCACGAGTTCGCCCACGGTGCCGGCGACGTCCTCGATCGGCACGTCCGGATCCACGCGATGCTGATAGAACAGGTCGATCGCCTCCACCCCGAGGCGCCGCAGAGAGGCGTCGGCCACCTTGCGGATCTGCTCGGGCCGGGAGTTCAGGCCGACGGATCTGCCGTCCTGGATGTCCCAGCCGAACTTCGTGGCGATCTGCACCTGGTCCCGGATCGGGGCGATGGCCTCCCCCACGAGCTCCTCGTTGTGGTACGGCCCGTAGACCTCCGCGGTGTCGAGGAACGTCACCCCGGCGTCCAGCGCGGATCGGATCACGCCGATCATGTCCTCGCGGGTGCCCGGATTCGGGCCGTAGCTCTGCGACATGCCCATGCAGCCCAGCCCCACCGCCGACACCCGCAGACCTTGTCCCAGCGTCCTGATGTGCATCACCAGCTCCTTCGTATCGACGGACCGCTCCTGTCAGGCAGCCCCTGTTTCCTCGACGATGGCCTTCAGTTGCGTGACCGCGCTCATCGCGGAGGGCCAACCGGCGTAGAAGGCCAGGTGGGTGAGGGCCTCGACCAGCTCGTCCTTGCTCAGCCCGTTCGCCGGCGCCGTACGCAGATGGAAGTCCAGCTGCGCGGTGCGGCCCAACGCGGCCAGGGCGGTGACGGTGATCAGGCTGCGGTCGCGTGCCGACAGCTCCGGCCGCTCCCACACATCCCCGAAGAGCACCTCATCGGTCAGCTCGGCCAGCTTCGGCGCGAAGCCGCCGAGCCCGCTCCGGTCGGTGCGCGTGTTCTGCGTCATCTTCTCTGCCTTTCGATAGGTACGTGGTGAGGCTCGGGGAGGCGGCGGGCGGCAAGCACAACCCCGGCATCACCCAGCCAACCGCGACGGAGACCGGCCAAACAGTCCTTGCTCTTCGGTGTACTGGCAGAACACCCCACGGCATGGCTGCCCCCGGGGAAAGCCGGTCGTTCGAGCCGCAGAACGCGTTCGGCGCCCCGAGCACTCCATCACCTCGATCGCGCGCCTGCTCGGCGTGAGCCCCGGCACGCTCTACAACCACATCCCGGACCTGCGCGAGCTGCGAGCCAGCCGACCGTCGGCACTGGAAGGGGGCAGACCAAGTACGCCGGGAAGGGTTAATAGGGCTGGTCAGAGGCCATGACTGTGGCTTACTCGGCATGGCCGTCGGGCGAGCCCGGCGGAGGGGCGCGTGATCCAATGTCCGATAAGTCGCTGGATCTCCGGCATATGATCATGCGCATATGAGCGACATCACCGAACCCCCGATCGCCCGGGTGGACGTCGTGCGCGAGACCCTTCACGGCATCACACTTGAGGACCCCTACCGGTGGATGGAAACCGAAGGCGAGGAGTTCCACCACTGGCTGGACGGCCAGGCCAGGCACGCCCGCGAGCACCTGGACGCCCTGCCGCACCGCGCCGGCCTGCTGACCCGGATCCGCGAACTGGGCAGCGCGCTCACGCAGTACTTCGGCCTCGCGATGGCAGCCGACAAGATCTTCGCCCTGGTACGCGAGCCGGACGCCCGCGTGCCGGTGCTGATGGTGACCGAGGCCGACGGAGCGAGCAGGGTCCTGTTCGACCCCGGCACGGTGCCCGGCGACGGGCACCGCGCCATCGACTGGTACGTGCCCTCCCCCGACGGCCGCCACGTCGCCTGCGCCGTCTCCGACTCCGGGTCGGAGGACAGCTCCATCCACGTGATCGACACCGACTCCGGCACCCTCCTGGACACGATCCCGCCCACGACGCGTTTCGCCTTCCTGAGCTGGCTGGAGGACGGCCGGTCGTTCGTCTATCACCGCTACGCAGAGCAGCACCTGTTGGACAGCCGCTCCTTCCTGCATCACCTGGGCGCCGACCCGGCGCAGGACACGGTGGTGCTGGCCCGCGGCCTCAACCCCCACATCGAGCTGACCCCGCGCGACCGGCCTTTCCTGGTGGTGCCGCCACACGGCGAGTGGATGCTAGCGATCATCTCCCACGGCGCGCTCAGCCCGTGGCCCTGGACCAGTGAGCAGCTGAGCGACTGCACGATCTACGTGGCGCCGCGCGCCGGGCTGGCCGACCCGGCCACCTGCCCGTGGCGGAAGGTCGCGGGCGTAGCCGACGGCGTGACCACCTTCGCCACCAGCCACGACACCCTCTACCTGGTCTCCCACCGGGACGCGCCGCGCTCCCGCGTGCTGGCCGTTCCGCTTGCCGCACCCGATCTGTCCCGAGCCCGGGTGGTTGTGCCCGCGGGTGAGCGGGCGGTGGAGTCGGTGCGGGAGGTGGGCGACCGGCTGCTGGTGCGCGATCTCGACGGCGGCGTCAGCCGGATACGGCACGTACCCCTGTCCGGCGGCGAGCCCGCCGACCTCCCGATGCCGGTGGACGGCACCATCCTGGAGTGGACCACCCACCCGACGCGGCCCGAAGCCCTGCTGCTGGTGGCCGGCTGGACCGACGCGCCGCGGCTCTACCGCTACGACGGCCAGTCCCTCCAGGACACCGGGCTGGCGCCCCGCTCACTGGTGGACTTCGGCGACGTGCGCGTCCGTACTCTGCACGTGCCCGCGAGGGACGAGACGCCGATCCCGCTCACGGTCATCCACCACAAGGACCTGGAACTGAACGGCGACAACCCGGCCATGCTCACCGGCTACGGCTCCCACGGGTTCATCGACCTGCCGGAGTTCCGTCCCGAGATGCTCGCCTGGTACGAGCGTGGCGGCGTCTACGCCGTCGCGCACCTGCGCGGCGGCGGCGCCTACGGCCGCGAGTGGCACGAGGCCGGGCGCGGCGAGCGCAAGGAGGCCACCATCACGGACTTCATCGACTGCGCCGAGCATCTCATCGCCCTCGGCTACACCCGCCCGGGACGGCTGGCCGCCGAGGGCGCCAGCAGCGGCGGCATCCCCACCGGCGGCGCGCTGGTGCGCCGCCCCGATCTGTGGGCGGCCATGGCGATCCAGGTGCCGACGGTGAACGCCACGCGCAACGAGTTCACCGAGAGCGGCCCGATCAACGTGCCAGAGTTCGGCAGCGTCACTACCGAGGAGGGCCTGCGTGCCCTGCTGATCATCGACGCCTACCTGCGGGTTCACGACGGCGTGCCGTACCCGGCGGTGCTGCTGACCACCGGCCTGCGCGACGCGCGGGTGCCGCCGTGGCAGCCGGCGAAGCTGGCCGCCCGCCTGCAGGCGGCCACCGCCTCCGGCCGGCCGGTGCTGATGCGCGTCGAGGAGCACGGCGGGCATGGCGCCGGCTCGACCCGAGACCAGGAGCAGGCACTGCTCGCCGATGTGCTGGCCTTCGTCCTGCACGCGTCCGACGGGTCATGATGACGACAGACATGCCGGGTACGGCACACGCACGTGCCCTCAGCGACGTCACGGCCCGGTCGATCCCGGCCTGCGTGTGACGCTCAACTTCCATCCCGACCGCCTGGTGGGCGAGCTGGCAATCCTCGACAGGCCGGCAAGGACGGCGTCAACCTGCCCCAGTTCGTCACTGGGACCTGCCACGGGGGCCTGCCCATCCCGGCGGGGACAGATGGCGCTGGAAGAGCCGCATCTTCGCGCTGGCGCCTGCGACGAGGCGCCCGCGCGACAAGGTTGAACAGGCCGTCACCGCGTGGGGTGGCGGCGCGCCGTCACGACGTCGGTGCGCTCCAGATCTGTAGCAGGTAGTCCTCCACCGGCTCGTCCGCCACGCCGCCGATTCTGGTGTCACGTCCTCTCGCGTAGACGCGCAAGCGATAGTGCCCGGAGCCTTGCCAGGCGAGGTTTCCGAAGCCCTCCGGTGGGTCGAGCATCAGTCCGGTCAGACCGAGTCTGCCGGTGGTGGATTCCAGCGAGATGTCAGCGATCTCATCCCAATCTCGGTCATGATCAATGGCCGGAGGCGAGTTGTGCAACTCCACGGTTACGTTGACCGCCCTGGTGTGGATTCCGGTCAGGATGACAACCGCGTCCGGCCAGGCAGCCACCAGTCCGTTGAGGCTCCTGGTCGGATGCGGGGCGCCGATCTTGCCGTCCACCAGCAGAAGTTGATGGTGGGAGAGGCTGACGGGACCGCGCCATGTGATGGAAGGCTCCATCCCGGTCAGCGTAGGAGCGTCCGCGTCTAGCGACAATCGTTCTTGTTCGGCGGTGACGAGGTGTACGGGATGGTGAATCCGACGAAGAACGGATCCATGTTCAGGATGCGGTTCTCGTTGTAGAACGTGCTGAGTTCAGCGCCGCCCTGGAAGTTCTGGTCGTGATTGATCACGGCAGCTGTAGTTGCTTATCCCGTACGCTCCGCCCTCGTTGGTGCTGGCCATTGGGTATTCATCACATGACATATTCGGGATCGTCGGAGGGGAGGGGGCATTCTCGCATGAGCTGTCGCGATTCTCCTTGATCTGCGCGTCGTCGTAGATGCGGTGGAGCGGATAGTCGGTGAGAACTGCGCCGGGAGCATCGAGGCTCATCTGCGCGAACGCGATGTGGTCGGTGAGTTCTTTGAGGTTGGTAGCGGCCGCCTCCGAGGCGTCACGGGAAAGGCGTGGAACAGCCTGTCCATCAGCTTTTCACCCGGAGAGCTAGGGATCTGCGGTGATCCCTGGCCTGCGGCACTACCCGCCGGGTAATGGCCCGGCACGGGGAGCGGGTGGCAGGATGCGGGCATGTCGGACGCGATCACCGGTGCGCCGGCCTCCTCCAGCGCGCGCAGGATGCCCCAGATCCGGGCGGCACTCAGGTCGTGCGTCTTGCCCGGCAGCGCTCCGGAGGTCCACAGGATCGTCCCGCCTGGTGAGGCGATGACCTGCACGTTCATGCCGTGCACACGATGCTTGCCGGGGAATTAGGGCCGGTCGGCGTTGTCCGACCCTTTGAGTAGCTTATTACCGCATCGAATCGGCTTGTCGTGAAGCGGGCCGGCGAGTATCGGAGCACACCGTCGCGGCACGCAGGTCCGAGCTCGGCTTGGCCGGCCAGTCGAGTACGTGCACCGCCACCGGTTCCGCACCAGGGCCGAGGCTCGTCTGAAGATGGCGACCTGGATCGCGGATTTCTACAACACCACCCGGCGGCACAGTGCCAACGACGGCTTGTCGCCCATCACATTCGGGCGTCACATGAGCGAGAAGAGACAAGCTTCATCAGCCCTGCTGAGGACCGCTGTGGCATGGGACCGTCTCCACGTTTTCAGGGGATTGACAGTGGCCCTGGTCAAGCAGACCGACTGGAACGGCACGGAGATCCCCTTCAAGGGTCCCCACTGGTGCCATCATGCCTTCCCGGACATAACAACATAGCAATATTAATCTTAGACAACATAACCACTGGGCCATAGTGTCGGGGCGTTTGCAAATGGGACAGAGTGAGGAGGATCCCTCATGCTTACCGTGGCCAACCGCCTGGGATCCGATGCTGCGCATCGGACGACACCCACGGGGTGGACACTACGGGCCATCGCCAGCGCGCACGTGGTGGCGATCGTCGGCCAGCCGGTGTTCGCCGGGGCGTACCTGACCGGTGACTTCGACAGTCTGCGCTGGCACGCGCTCGGCGCCGACGTGGTCACCTCCATCGGCTACCTGCAGGCGATCGTGGCGATCGTGGTGTGGATCCGACTGCGTCAGGTCTGGCCGTTCCTTGGCACGATGGCGGTGGTGGCGGCCGAGACCGTACAGTACTTCGCCGGGTTGGGCGGCGCGCTGTGGTTGCACATCCCGTTGGGCGTGATGACCGTCGTCGCGGTCGTCCTGCTGTTCATCGCCGTCTGGCGCCAGCCCCTGCTGCGGCGACCGCGGGAGGCCCGCGATGCGTGAGCGCGGCATGACCAGGCGGCAGGCGCTGGGCATCGGCGGGGCGCTCGGGCTGTCGGCGGCCACCGGGCTGTCGGCCTCGGCGGCGCTCGCGCGCATGCCGTCGAGCACCGGTGCCGAGTTGCGCAGTGCCGTACCGCTGCCGCCGCCCTTCCGGGTGCCGCTGCCGATTCCCTCCGTGCTGGCGCCGGTCAGCACCTCGGGCGGCGTCGACCGATACGCGATCACTCAGCGCGAAGCGAGCGCGGAGATCCTGCCCGGCGTCAGGACGCCGCTGTGGACCTATGAAGGCACCTTCCCGGGGCCGACGATCGAGTCGCGCCGTGGCCGGCCGGTCACCGTGACGCACCGCAACGAGTTGCCCGTACCGACCGTGGTGCACCTGCACGGCGGCCGGACCCCGGCGGCTTCCGACGGCTACCCGACCGACCTCGTCCTGCCCGAGGGCTGGCAGGAGGCCGCCATGCCCATGGGGCACGGCTCCGGACACGACATGCACGGCATGCAGGGCATGCAGGGCATGCAGGATCCGCGTGCGGTGGTGACTAGGCTGACGCGGGACTACACCTTCCCGCTCGACCAGCGGCCGACGCTCCTGTGGTACCACGACCACCGGATGGACTTCACCGCCCCCGCGATCTGGCGCGGCCTGGCCGGGCTGCACATCGTCCGCGACGACGCCGAAGAAGCACTCGGCCTGCCCGCGGGGCAGCGCGAACTCCCCCTGATGATCGCCGACCGGGCGTTCGCCGCCGACGGCAGCCTCGCCTACCCCGCACTCGACCCCACCCTGCGGGGGCAGCCGGGCGTGACCGACCCGTATCTCGCCGGTGTCCTCGGCGACGTCATCCTCGTCAACGGCGCGCCCTGGCCCGTGCACGAGGTCGACGCGGCCCGCTACCGGCTGCGCATCCTGAACGCCTCCAACGCCAGGCACTACGAACTCGAAGCGGTCACCGACGACGGGCGCCGGCTCGATCTCGTCCAGATCGGCGCCGACCAGGGACTGCTCGCGGCGCCGGTCACCCACCGCGTCCTGCCGCTCGCACCGGCCGAACGCTACGACGTGATCATCGACTTCTCCGGTGTCGCGATCGGCAGCCGGGTCAGAGTCGTGAACCGGCTCGGCTCCGGCCGTACGCGCGACGTGATGGCCTTCCGGGTCGCGCGCAAGGCCACCGACGGCAGCCGCATCCCGCGTACGCTCTCGCACGATCTGCCGGCCTGGCGCAGGTCTGACGCGGTCAGGGAGCGCAAGTTCTCCTTCCGCACCGGGCGGATGCGCGGTGGTCACGGGTGGCTGATCGGCGGGCTGCCGTTCGACCCCAGCCGCTCCGATGTCACCGTCGGTCTGGGCGATGTCGAGGTGTGGCGGCTGGTCGCCGACGTCCATCATCCCGTCCACCTGCACCTGGTCGGCTTCCGGGTGCTCTCGCGCAGCGGCCGGCCGCCGCTGCCGCACGACGCGGGGCTCAAGGACACCGTCTCCCTACGGCCGGGCGAAACGGTGGAGATCATCACCCGTTTCGACGGCTACCGCGGCCGTTACCTCTTCCACTGCCACAACGCCGAGCATGAGGACATGGGCATGATGGCCAACCTCGAGGTCGTCTAGGAGCATGCGCATGCCCAGCCGACCTGGGCATCCTGCTCGAAGAGCTTCAGCGTCAGGCCGAACCCCCGGACGGGCCGCCCTCGTCCTGCTCCAGTCGCCGTCCAGCGGCGCCCACGCCGCGATCAGCTCCTCCGGCTCCCCCCTCCCGGCGCAGCCGAACACGTCGCGACGCCATCGCGTCAGGCGCCGATCCCCAGGAGTTTGCCGAGAAGCGTGCTCAATTGGTCGCGCTCGTCGGAGGTGAGGGGCTGGAAGGTGTCCTCAAGGAAGGCCGGGATCGACGCCTGCGCCTGAGCCAGCCGCCGCCGGCCGGGGTCGGTGATGGTGACGGCGTAGGAGCGGCGGTCGTGGGGGTTGCGCTCCCTGCGTACGAGGCCCTCCCGTTCGAGGTCGTCGCAGACGCTCACCATGACGCTGCGGTCGATGCGCAGTTCTTCGCTGAGCGTCTGCTGGGAGCACGGGCCGACGGCGTCGAGCATCTGGAGCACGAGGTGCTGGCCGACTCCGAGTCCTTCCGCGCCGGCGTGGGCGTCCGCGGCGCGGGCCACGGCGGCTGAAGCTCGGCAGAGCGCGATGTCCAGCCGCTCGGCCGCCAGTTGCGGGAAGTACGTCGGTCGTACGCGGTCGGCGGTCTTGGTGGCCATTGGTCTCCCCTTCGCTCTGCCCATCACCCTACACCGCATTCATCTTGTGGCAGACCGTTTGACAGCAGACGATTTGCAGGCATACGGTCCCGAATCGTCTGCCAGCAAATTGTTTGTACTCAGATGGAGAGTGGTCGTGTCACGAACCGATGGCCGCAAACAGACGGCCCTGGTGCTGCTGTGCGCAGCGGTGTTCCTGGATTCGATGGACCTGTCGCTGATGGGCGTGGCCCTGCCCGCCATCGGCCGCGACCTGTCGCTGCCGGAGAGCACGCTGCAGTGGCTGATGTCCGGCTACGCCGTCGCCTACGGTGGATTCCTGCTGCTCGGCGGACGGATGGCCGACTTGTTCGGCCGGCGCCGTACCTTCCTGCTGTCGCTGGCGGTCTTCGCGGCGGCGAGCCTGGCCGGCGGACTGCTCTCGGCGGGATGGCCGCTGGTCGTCACCCGGGTGGTCAAGGGGCTGGCGGCCGCGCTCACCGCGCCCGCGGCGCTCTCGCTCATCACCACCACCTTCGCCGAAGGGCCGCAACGCAACCGGGCGCTGGGGGTCTACTCGCTGGCCGGGGCGACCGGCTACACCGCCGGGCTGATCGCCTCCGGCCTGTTGACCGAGATCAGCTGGCGGCTGGTGTTCTTCCTGCCGGTCCCGGTCGCGCTGCTGGTCCTGGTCGTGGCGCCGCTGGTGCTGCCGTCCGGCGTACGGGCGGACGGGGCGCGCGAGGAATTCGACGCAGCCGGCGCGGTCGCGGTCACCGGCGGGGTGCTGCTGCTGGTGTTCGCGCTGACGGAGCGGAACTGGGCGGCCGGTGTCCTGGCCGTGCTGCTGCTGGGCGCCTTCGTCCTCATCGAACGCCGACGGTCCGCGCCGCTCGTCCCGCTGGAGGTGTTCCGGTCCGGTACGGTGGCCCCCGCCAATCTCGCGGCGCTGGCCTGGGCGTGCGCGACGATCGGCTGGCAGTTCGTCGCCGTGCTCTACCTGCAGGGCGAGCTCGGCTACAGCGCGCTGGCCACCGGGCTCGGGATCGTCCCGATGGGCCTGGCCATCGTCATCACCGCCAACCTGACCGGCAAGCTGATCGCCCGATGGGGGCTGGGCCGGGTGGCCGCCGCGGGGATGCTGGTCCAGGGCGCGGGCATCCTGCTGTTCCTGCGGGCCGGAGCCGGCGGCGACTACCTCACGGTGCTGCTGCCCGCACTGGTCGTGCACGGCGTCGGCAACGGCCTGTCGTTCCCCAGCCTCAACATCGCCGCCGTCGCCGACCTGCCGGACGAGCGGCAGGGCCTGGCCTCGGGGCTGGTCACTTCCGCCGTCCAGATCGGCGCCGGGATCGGCGTCGCGGTGCTGGCCGCGGTCACGACCTTGGGTGAGTCCGTGCTGGCCGGCTACCGGATCGCGTTCCTGGTCGCGGGTGGCTTCTCCCTGGCGGGCGCCCTCATCGCCGCCTACGGCCTGCGCTCGCGCCGCCCCGCACCCGTCCCCGCCGCCTGACAAGGAGACCCATCGTGACGCTGAACCTCACCCCCGACGAACTGCTCAGCACCACCCGCGCCGTGCGCAAACGCCTGGACTTCACCCGGCCGGTGCCTCGCGAGCTGATCGAGCAGTGCGTGGACCTGGCCGTCCAGGCGCCCACCGGACGCAACCGGCAGCGCTGGCACTTCATGGTCGTGACCGAGGCCGAGCAGCGCCGGGCTGTGGCCGACATCTTCCTGCGCGCCCTGCCCCGGGCCACGGGGCAGCCACTGACCAAGCAGGATCTGTGGCGCATGAACTACCATTCCGGCTCCACCGAGCGGGTCTTCGATGGCGTGCGGTACCTGGCCGCCAACATCCACCGGGTGCCCGCGTTCGTCATCCCCGGCGTGGAGGGCCGCACCGACCATGAGCCGGTGGCCGCGCAGGCGGGCACGTGGGGGTCGATCCTGCCCGCGGTGTGGAGCTTCATGCTGGCCGCCCGGGCGCGCGGCCTCGGCACCGTGTGGACCACCGCGCAGGCACCGCTCGAACGCGAGCTGGCCAAGGTACTCGGCGTGCCGTACGAGGAGGTCATGTTGGCGGCCTTCATCCCCCTGGCCTTCACGCTCGGCACCGACTTCAAGCCCGCTCCCCGCATCCCCAGAGAGAAGGTTCTGCACTGGGACCGATGGTGAGCACACCGGCCAGGCCACCCTGACGAGGGGTGGCCTGGCCGGCCTCGTCTCACGCCCGGGCACGTTCACATCTCGCAGGACCGGCACCGCTGCGTACGTCCCGATGCTGCCACGGCGGGCGGTGAAACACTTGTCCGTCCATCGGCGAAGGAGGACAACCGGTCAAGCTAGAGAAGGCAGACGATGACACGAAATAGATGGATATGGCCGCAGTGACCCGGGCGCTTCCTGACGAGGAGGTCAGCGATGCGGCGATCATTGAGCAATCCTGGCGAGCCCCGGACCGCTTCGCCGCGGTCTTCGACCGCTACTACTTCCAGATCCACGGGTTCGCCGCACAGCGGTTAGGGCCGAGCCTGGCCGACGACGTGGCCGCAGAGACGTTCCTGATCGCGTTCGACCGGCGCGACCGCTACGACGTGTCCCGTGAGGATGCCCGGCCCTGGCTCTACGGGATCGTCGCCAACCTGATCGCCCGGCATCACCGCGCGGAGGCCCGGTGGTATCGGGCCCTTTCCCGGACGCCTCTCGCGCAGGCCGACGACGGCCACGACGACCAGGTTGCGGGCCGTGTCGACGCCGAAGCGCATCGGGCGTCCCTGATAGCGGCGCTGGCGAAGATTCCCCGCTCCCACCGGGAGGTGCTCCTGCTCGTCGCGTGGGGAGGGCTGAGCTCGGAGGAGGCGGCCGAGGCGCTCGGCATCACCGGCGCCGCCGTCCGTTCCCGGCTGCACCGGGCTCGCAAAGTCCTGCGCGCCTCGCTGAACGGCGCTGAGCCGACAATCCTCGGAAAGGACGGCTGACCATGGACGACCTCGAAATGCTGCACGCTGCCCGCCCGCAGCCCGACGCCCCCTCGCACGCCGCCTACACGGCCGCCCGCGCGGCCCTGCTGGAACGGGCCGCCGGTGGCCCGTCGCCCACGGCGCGCCGGCGCGTCCTCTGGCGGCGGGCGCGGTGGGTCCTGATCCCGGCGGTCGCCGCGGCCGTCGCCGCCGCACTCGTGATCGTGCCGAATGGTTCCGGCGGCTCCCGGTCGCCGAGCATGAGTTCGCGGGACGTCCTGCTCGTCGCCGCCGACACGGCGGAGCGCACCCCTGAGGGCGCCGGTACGTACTGGCACATCACCATCACCAAGCAGGGGTCACCGACCCAGGAGTACTGGTACCGGCGCGACGGTCATTTCTGGATCAAGGGCGAGGGGATGAAAGGTGACGGCAAGCTCTTCGAGTGGCCCTTGAAGCCTCAGCCTTTCGCGGTGGGGCCACTGCGCATGAGCTTCGAAGAGCTACGGTCGCTGCCGGCCGACAAGGACGCCCTGTACACCCGGCTCTGGTCGGCCGTTCCCGGAAGTGGCGTTCGTATCGATGCAGGACCGATGACGGCCGCCGAACAGGACGGTCTCGCCATGTACGCGCTGCTCTCGCTGATCAGTGAGGCGCCGGTCTCGCCCCAGGTCCGTGCCGCCGCCTACCGAGCGGTCGCCTCGCGGCCGGGAGTCGTCGACCTCGGCGAGACCAGCGGCGGGCGACACCTGCAGGTCCCGGTGGCTTTCGGCAAGGGCACCATGGTCGTCGACCAGGACACCGGGCGGATCCGCGAAACCTCCGTATGGGCTCCCCTCGGAGGCGGAATAGCTTTTACCGAGGACGGCATGGTGACGATCGACGCTGAGTGGACGGACCGGCTCCCGCCCGAGTGACCTGCGCTTGCTGCTCCCCGCGCTCGGCCACCGGGCGCGCCCACCCCTCGCGTCGTCAGCCCGGAAGACGCAAATTGCAGATGCCGTGGATGCACAGCTCGGTGGTCGTCGCGCGCGGGTCCGGCGCCTTGATCGATACCTTGTCGCCCCACTGGCTGTAGCGGGTGTCGACGTAGAGGGTCTTGCCCACCAGTTCGTCGAGGCCGTCGGCGAACGTGAACGTGCTCTGCACCCTGCTGACCAGGCCCGCGGAGGTCAGCGTGACGGTGTAGCCGAGCCTCGTGTCCGGATCCCAGCCGGCGTGAGTAGAGTGGTCCGCCCAGCGGGAGACCTGCTCAAGCTTCTTGAAGGTGATCGCGCCGGTGACGGTATCCCCACTCTGCTGCCCGTTCTTCAGCAGGGCGGCCAGGGTCGCGGGCTCGGCCGGGTTGACGAGCTGCTCATCGTAGCCGAGCAGCTCGGTGTGCCAGAGATGCAACTGATGAGAATCCTTCCACCAGATCTTGCCCTTCTTCAGCCATTTCGCTACGAGGCCGCCGGACTGATAGCTGGTGCCGCCAATGTCGTGGTTGAAGCCGATGACACGTTCGCGACCGTACTCACCCCCGGTGGTAGTGACGTCCAGGGCTTTGACGCCGCCCTTGGCATCGAACTCGAAGACCCCCTTGCGCCGGCGTTCCGCCCGTTCGTCGGCGCCGTCTAAAAAGGTGGTTGTCTCGGTGAAATACATGCCGTGTCCGGCCGCCAGAACGGCCTTCAGCGCCTGAACGGGATCCTTGGTCACTGCCTGCGCGGAAGCAGCGCCCGCCAGCAGAGCACCGCAGGTCACCAAAGGGGTGATCGCCCTTCTCATGATGTGATCCTGCCGCGATCGGATCACGTCCGGAACACGGGCCAGATCCGACCACGCTCCAGCAGCCGAAAGGAGTCGGCTGCCATCCGGCTACTGTTGCTCCGCATGACGCATACCGAGATGGAGATCACCGCGGAGCTGGTGCGGGATCTGCTGCTCGACCAGCACCCCGACCTGGCCGGTCACCCGGTGAGACTCGGCGCGCGTGGCTGGGACAACCAGCTGTGGCGGCTCGGCGACGACCTCGCCGTCCGCTTGCCCTGGGCGACGCAGGACGCGGACGAGCTGCTGCTCAAGGAGCACACCTGGCTGCCCATTCTCGCCCCGCGCCTGCCGCTGCCGGTGCCGGTCCCGCAACGCCTCGGCGAGCCCTCCGCGCGGTTCCCGCGCACCTGGATCGTCACCACCTGGGTGCCGGGCGAACCCGCTGACCGCGCCCCCGTCACGCGCGGCGCGGAGGCGGCCGACGCACTGGCCGCCTTCCTGGCCGCTCTTCACCAACCCGCGCCCGAAGGGGTGGACACCAATGGCCGGGGCCGCGGAGGGCCGCTGGCCGGCTCTTCCGAGCGGGTCGCCCAGCAGCTCGCCGAGGCCACTGAGATGGGGCTGATCCCCGACCCGGACGCCGTCCGCGCGGTCTGGGACGACGCCGCCGCCGCGCCCGGCTGGGACGGCCCGGCGCTCTGGCTGCACGGCGACCTGCATGCGGCCAACGTTCTCACCGCGGACGGCACCATCTGCGGCGTGATCGACTTCGGCGACGTGTTCGCCGGGGATCCGGCCGTCGACCTCGCCGCCGCCTGGACCCTGCTGCCGGACGGCGCCGTCGACCGCTTCCATGACGCCTACCAGCCGGTCCCGGACGCCGCGACCCTGCGCCGCGCCCGCGGATGGGCCGTGATCCGCGCCCTCACCGGCATCCTCATCGGCGAAGCCGGCGTACGCGGCCGCCGAGGCGGCAAGGCCACGTGGGGCCCACCCGCCCAGGCGGCGCTACGACGCCTCATCGCAACGGCCCATCGCTGATCGATCCCCTGTCCGCTCAAGTTCGTTCGACAACCCAGATAACGACAGTCCGTTCCGGCACGATGAGGTCCGTCGGATCGCCACCCTTGATCAAAGTCATGTGTACGGCTCTGAGCGGGATGCGGTTTCGCGGGGCCGCGCGGGTGGCGAGGTCATTACTCCTTCGGTTTGAAGTAGTGCGCGACCATGTAAGCGGTGACCTTCTTGCCGATCTTCGCGCCTTCGACGTCGGCAGTTCGAGTATGGATTCCGCCCCAGATGCGGGCTTCGATGACCTCGGCGAGCGCCTGCGAGAAACCGCGGAAATACCTGGTGGTACCCGAGGCGGCACTGTACCCGCTGAAGGGGATGTCGTCGCGGCCGAAGAAATGCGCCAGCGCCGACATGCTCGCCGCCGTGAAGCAAGTATGTCCGGACGTGTAGTCGGGGTGCGGTGGTGTGACGAGCAAGGGCGTCCAGTCGGGATCGGCCGCCGTTCGCGGATTGCCGTCGGTGTCGGCCAGGCGGATCGCGGTGACCGGCCGCCAGAAGTTCCACGCTGCCTTCTCGTTGTAGCAGGCGATCGTGGCGTCGGCTTCGGCCAGGTCGACCATCGCGAACATCCGCGCCGTCTGCAACGTGTTCAGTCGCTGCTTCGTCGCCAGCTGGCGCTTGATCTCCCATTCGGCCAGGTGCCGGTCGTGCCACCAGATCGCGGCCTGCGTCTGGTCCGGCGTCCGGACCGTGCTGGTCGCCGAGCCGATGGCCTTGACCTCGTTGAAGTCACGGGCGTACCGGTGGCTGGTGAGCGATGGCGGGCCGGACGTGCGGAACACGGAGGCGCTGCGGATCAGGAATGGTTTGACGCCACCGACCCAGGCTCCGTCGGAGGCGAACGCGGGCGGCGCCGGCCGCCACTGACCGGGCTTGGTGCCCACGGTCCAGGTCTGGTTTCCGAACGCTCCGTCGTTCTGCCGTGCCGCGTTCATCGCAGAGGCCGCCTGGGCGCCCACGGTTATTCCGCGCTGCTTGGCGGTACCGTCGGGAATCGCGGCCAGCGCCTCGTCGTACTGCGTCTTCAGCCTCGCCTGCTGCTCTGGGAACAGAGCGTTCAGCACGAGGAAACCCGCGGTCGCGACGGCCGCGTCCGTCGACTCTGTCCCATCGGAAGGCGGCGCGATCAAATACGGCTGATAGGGAGTGCCGGCGATCGCATTCACGGCGTCGTAAACGGCTCCGTGCACCATCGCGAAGCTGCGCGCCTGGACCTGCGGTTGCTGGCCGGCAATGTCCCATATCGCCGTCTGGGCATTCTTGTCCCAGAGGATGACGGCATTGGGAGGCGTGTCCGAAGTCGACGCGTGCGCGAATGACGAGCCGAGCCCGACCGGAGACCCGACAGCGATGACCCCGGCGACGGATAAGCGTACGGCCTTGCGCGGAAGGACGCCTGCCCATCCGGGGTAGCGTAATTTGACCATGCTGGGAAATTACTCCGGCCCCACCGATCGAGCCAGCGCCCGAACAGGCCGACTGTGCTGAGAGCCGTTCGGTAAAAGTGGCAGCGTGGGTTGGGGGAAGGTGACTCTGGTCGGCTCCTCGCTGCCACCGATGACGAGGGGCCTGCTCCAGCCCGATGCCTTCTGTATTCGGCGGAAGGCGCCAGGGGTGGTTTGGGTGTGGGTGGGTGTGGCGAGCGGAAAACTTGCCGAAGTTGGTCGGGTCCGTGAAGCCGAGGCGGCGGCCGATCTCTGCGACGGGGACCTCGGTGTAGGCGAGCAGGCTTTTGGCTCCAGGACGACGCGGGCGTCGATGAGGTGTCTGGCCGGGTGGCCGGCAGCGGCGACGCACGCGCGCGTGAGGTGTTTGACGGTGTAGCCGAGGCGGGCGGCGTAGTGCTCGGTGGAGCGGGTGATGGCGTAGGAGCGTTCGAGCTCGGCCTGGAACCGGGTGAAGAGTTCGGCGGTGGCGGAGTCGACGCGGCGGTCGTCCTCCGTTGGCAGCCGATCGATCCGCAGGAGCAGGACGGTTGGCAGGTGGCGGAGCAGAGCGACGGACATCGCGTCGGCGGACGCGGCGCGTTCAGCGGCGATCTGGTCGATCGTGGTGGAGACAGCGGTGAGGTCGGGTCCGGCCGAGGTCCAGCGGGGAGGGGTGCGCCTGTCCCCTGGGTCGCGCCCGACTACTGCCAGCACAACCCGGAGGCCGCCGACGGCCTGGACGGCTTCGGCGCGGCCGCCCCAACTGGGCCGCTTGTGTACGCGGCGACCTGCGACGATCAGTCCACTTTGGGGCTGGGGCCACGCTCAGGAGGAGGACGCCGTTCCCGAACGTCGTTGCCCCGGTGCGGTGTAAGGCGCGGGTGGCGCTCTGTGTCGGGTCTGGGGGTAACCATCTGCCAGGCGCTGGCGCCGGTGGCCAACGTGCTGGCGAGCCATGCGGCACGCTGGGTGGGGCCGTGTGATCGCCCTGGTCAGCGACATGACTATCCCTTTCTTTCGTACTTGGTCTGCCCCCCTCATCAGCCGCCTGCTCACCGAGCGGGTCGCCAAGGGCGAGCTCAGCCGCGAAGAAGCCGCCATGAACGGCATGATCCTGCTGTTCGCCGGGCACGAGACCACGGCCAACATGATCGGCCTGGGCACGCTGGCACTACTGCAGAACCCGGATCAGGCCGCCCGGATCCGGGACACCGACGACCCGGCCGTGGTGGCGAATGCCGTCGAGGAGCTGCTGCGCTATCTGTCCATCGCCCAGGACATGATCGTACGGGTGGCCACCTAGGACCTCACCATCGGCGGGCAGCTCGTCCGGGCCGGCGAAGCGGTGACCGTCAACCTGCCCGCCGCCAACCGGGACACGGCGTTCCTCGACCGGCCGGACACCGTGGACCTCGGCCGCAACACCCGCGGGCCTCTGGCCTTCGGCCATGGCATCCACCAGTGCCTCGGGCAGAACCTGGCGCGGGTGGAGCTGCAGGTCGCACTGCCCGCGTTGCTGCGCAGGCTGCCGGGGCTGCGTCTGACCGTGCCGCTGGAGGAGGTGAAGTTCCGGCACGACATGTCCGCCTACGGCGTGCACGAACTGCCGGTCGCCTGGTGACGATCAAAGACCAAGCTAAGCCCAGGGACGCGGGAAAGTGTCGCCGTCCAGCCGGTCGCCCACGGCGAGTCCGAGAGGATCGGTCACGATGTGCCCGGTCCCGTGATAGGTGGTCGCCTCGTCCATGTAGATGATGACGTGCGCGAACCTGGCCTGGTCGGTACGGTTGGGCAGCGCCATGTGGCCGGTGTAGCCGCTGTGGAAGGTGCAGTCGCCGGCACGCAGCGGCACGGTGACGCGGGGGATCCAGCGCAGCGACGGGTCCATCGTGAACAGGTCTTCCTCGTGATGGAGGTCCTGCGGGAGCAGGCCGGTGCGATGCTGGGTGCCGGGCAGAAAGGTCATGCAGCCCCGCTCCGGCGGAACGTCGACCAGCGCTATCCATGCCGACAGCGGGAGCCGATCACCCGCGTGCGGCCAGTACGGACGGTCCTGGTGGAACTCCGTGGCGGCGTTGTTGTGCGGCTCCTTGACCAGCATCTGGTCGTGCCAGAGCCGCAGCCGGAACCCGGCCAGCTGTTCGGCGATCCGGCCGAGCCGCGGGTCGAACGTGAGCTCCCTCAGCGTCTGGTCGCGCTGCCAGACGTTGACCAGCTGGCTGAAGACGCCCTGCTTCTCCAGGCTCTCCGCGCGATGCGCCTCCAGGAACGCCTCGGCGCTCGCTCGGAAGCGCTCGACCTGGTCAGGCTCGAGCACACCTCGTACCCGGACGAAACCGGATTCGCGGTACGCCGCCACAAGCTCATCCGACACCCGGCCGTCGGCACCGACGTCGCTGCCGGACTGCTCGGTCGTGGTCGTCGCCATCGCTGACCTCCAAAGTTCTCCCTGTTGGAACACCTCCAGCGTCGTCCCGATGTGCCGCTGGGGGCTAGGCCGATCCCGGCGCGTACTCGTACGATCCCGACATGCCTGCCACGCTGCACGAGCACGCGCTGTTCGCTGGAGGCCCGGTCCTCGCGGGTGTCCACCGCCTGAATCCCGACATCGAGCCGCACGCGCACGACTTCCTGGAGATCGCGGTGGTCGGAACCGGTGACGGCCGGCACGTGAGCAGCCAGGGCGAGCGCCCGCTGCAGCGCGGTGACGTCATCGTGCTGCGGCCCGGCGCGTGGCACGGGTTCCGGAACTGCACCGACCTGACCGTCGCCAACTGCTGCCTGTCCGCCCAGGCGCTACGAGCCGAACTGGCGGCGCTGTATGACATCCCGATGCTCCGCCGGATGCTGTGGACCGACCCGGTGGCATCCGGCACGCACGGCGTGGCGATCATGACCGTTGACCCGGCCGCCGCCGAAGAGGCCATCGCGGAGATCGGCCTGCTCGAACGCGACCTCAAGGCCGCTCACGACCGGCCGGGACGCGTGCTGGGCCGGCTGATCACCGTGCTCGGCATCCTGGCCGACGGCCGTGCCCCCGACCGGAAGACGCTCGAGGCCGCCGTCCACCCCGCCGTCGCCGCCATCATCGCCCGTCTCGAGGCGGCGCCGGCCCATCCGTGGCGGCTGGATGATCTCGCACGGGCGGTCAACCTCGACCCCGCCTACCTCGGGCGGCTGTTCAGGCAGCACGTCGGATTGACGCCGCTGGGTTTCCTGGCCAGGCTACGGGCGGAACGCGCTGCCACCCTACTGGCACACTCGAACCTGCCGACTGCCCGCGTCGGCGCCGCCGTCGGCTGGGACGACCCGACGTACTTCGCCCGCCGCTTCCGGACGCTGGTCGGTCTGACGCCCACCGAGTACCGGCGGCGTACCCGATCAACCGCCCCCCACATCCAGCTCAGCATCCCGGCGCGGCAGCTGGGTCAGAGAAGCTCGTCCAGCAGCCGGTAGTAATACAACCGCTCATCATCGACCTCGTCGACGAGGCCATAGGCGACAAGGAACCCCTCCCACGCCGCCGGGCCGTGCTCCTCGGACAAGTCCCTATGGGCGATGGCGAGGTCACGGTATCGGTCGGCCACACCCAATGCCGGGACGTCGATGACCACGGGCTCTCCCGAGGCGGGCAGCAGCACGTTGGAGGGGGTGTAGTCCCCGTGCGCGACGACGAGATCCTCGACGCGGGGACGCGCGGCCAGCAATCGTTCGTGAACCGCCTCAGGGGTGAGCCCGAGATGGTCAGCGTCGAAGTCGTCCGGATCCACGAGGCCGCCACGGACGTTGGCGCCGGCACGTTCGAGAACCGCCGGCAGCCGGCCGTCGAAGGGGCATTCAGTGACGGGCAGCTGGTGCAGCATGCGCAGCGTCCGCCCCAGGACGGCGCCTACGTCGGCGGGCGCGGCGGCTTCCAGCGACGGAGCGCCCACATCGGCAAGAACGAGAACAGGGTCCTCGAAGGCGACCACCTCAGGAATGGGCACGCGTCCGTGCAGCCAGCCCAGCCGCAGGTGCTCGGCCCTGGCCAGGGGGCCGAGCTTGACGTAGAAGACCTTCGATCCCGAGCTGACCCGCAGGGCCGTACCACTGGCTCCTTCGTGATCAGCCGACCAGGAGGCGTCCTGGTGGATCAGCTGGCGAAGTTGATCTGAGAACTGCATGGACCGCATTCTCGTCCGATCTGATGCGTCGCAGGTGCGATACGCGCGCCAGGGCGGCGTGGCGATGCGTGAGCGCGCGCATCGCCGCGCCGGGGGCGGCGTGGCGATGCGCGCGCTCACGACCGCGCCGGCCGGCCCGTCGATTGACGCGGCGATCTCCAGCGCCGCCTCATGGTGATCGGCCAGGATCTCCCCGTTTTCACAGGAAGCGGGAAACAGCCGCCAGCCACGCCTCCGGCTGGTCTATGTGTGCCATGTGGCCTGCCTCATCCAGGACAACCGCATCCGTGCACGGCGTAAGTGACACCAAAGAGGCAGGGAACGTCATGTCATACCGTCCATGCAACAGGAACAGCGGGATGCCAGACAGACGTTCGACAGCGTCAGGACAGCGGGCGGAAGGAAAGCGGCCCTCGCGCCAGGCTTTCAGGTACGTCCCGGTGAACACCACCCGCTCCAGGCGCCGGTGATATTCGGCCAACGACTGCTCTCGCCACACATTGAGCGGTGCGGTCCGGAACGCCTCAGCCCGGACGAGTTCGGCACCGTCCAGGACCGAGTTGTCCCAGAGAGAGGGATGAGCAGCGGTGCGGCGCTCGTACTCCTCCCATCCGTCGAAGGCGTCGGCAGGCACGGGCAGGACACTGCTGGAGGCGACGATCAGACGTCGGACCAGATGCGGAGCCTGGATGGCCAAGCGCTGAGCGATGAGGCCGCCATAGGAGAAACCAAGCACGTCCACAGGCGACGACCCGATCAGCTCTACGAGATCGGCCACCATCGCGTCGGGCGTAAGCGGATCAACGGCAGGAGAGCGACCGCACCCGCGGAGATCGGGAAAGAGCAGGCGGCGCTCGCCCGCCAACTCGCGGAGCGGCTCGAGCAGGTAGCTGTGGTCCCAATCGGGCCCACCGTGAATGACCAATAGCGTGCGTTCGGCAGAACCATCGAATTCTCGAACATAGAGACGCATGCAGGAGATGCTAATTGAGCGTGAAGAACGTCCGCCTACCTGGAGAAGCTTCTGGCCGTCCACGCAGAGCCGTCATCCCCGGACACCGATCAGGAGGCCCTCCGCAGGAAGCGCGGTTCCCACCGCGACCGCCTCATCCATCGGACCAAGGAGCGGCGCGGTCCGGTCTGAAGTCTTTCCAGGCTCTAAGAGGAGGAACGAAGTTCGGCTGCCACCGCCCGCTCCCGCAACTGCGCCGCCTCCGCCCGTACCGCCTCCAGCTCCGACCGCATGTCCTCCAGCCGTACCCGCTCCAGCCTCAACTCCCCCAGCAACCGATCCCGCTCCTTCGCTGCGGCGTCAGCCCGCGACTTCTCCCGGGACACCTGCTTCCGCTCCCGGGCCAGCGCCGCCGAGGACTCAGCCACCTTCTCCTCCAGCCGCTCCACCTCCGCCGTCGCCCGCGCGGCGTCCTTGAGGGCCACCGCCCGATCCCGCTCTGCCTCGGCCGCCGCGCGCTCGGACATGACGGCCCGCTCCACCGCCCGGTCCCGCTCCTGCGCCGCCGCCTCGGCGCGGGCCTGCGCGCCGACCGCCTCCCGCTCGGCCTGCTCGCGCGCCCGCAGGGCCGCCGCCGTCTCGTCCCGGGCCCGGTCACGTTCTTCCCGTGCCTGGTCGGCGTCCTGTTGAGTCCGTACGGCCTGCGCGCGAGCCTCGGCGGTACGCCGCTCCGCCAGCTCCACCCGTTCGGCCAGCTCCTGAACGGCCTGATCCCTGGCCTGCTCCGTCAGCTCCACCTGGTGGAGCGCCTCCTCGGCCCGCTGCTCTGCCGCCTCCGCGCGCCGCTGCGCCTCCTCGGCCGTCTGCAACGCCTGCCGCTCGGTGCTCGCCGCCTCCCGCAACGCCGCCAGCGCCTGCTCCCTCGCCCGCTCGGCATCCCCCAGCGCGGTCTCCCGCTCGCCTTCCGCCTCTTCCAGCCGTGCCCGCATCTCGGCCGTCTGCCGGCGGGCGTGCTCGGCGGCCTCCCGCGCCAGCCGTACCTGCTCGAATGCCTGCTCCCGCTCGGTGCGCGCGATCGCGACCCGCGTGTGCGCCTCGGCCTGCACCGCGCTCAGCTTCGCCTCGACCCCCGCCGGACTCAGCTCCTCGGCCAGCGCTCGCGCCAGCGGTTCGATGGCAGCCGCCAGCCCGCTCTCCATCCGGTCGTACAACTGCTCGGCCCTGGCCAGGGCCCCCTCGAGCCCCGGCGTGGCCCGCCGCAACTCCCGCTCCCGCTTGGCAGCCGCCTGACAGTCCTTCTCGGGGCAGTACGCCTTGGGCCGCCCTCTCCCCCGCCGCTGCTCGATCGGCGCTCCGCAGTGCTTACAGGGCGTCACCACGCTGGTCTCAACAGTCACTGTGACAGCGTACCATTTTCGATTTTCTAGAAAATAGAAATCAGAAATTGAGATCCGTTGCGAGGCGACGCGATCAAGGTAACTTGCGAGAAGGCAACATTCCCGCAAGTTACTCCACCCGGAGCGATCCCCCGCCACCGGACGGTGCGACTGTCGGCTCGCAGGTGATCCCACAGCCATGAGCGTCGAAACTCTGGAGCGCCTCGCCGCGCGTCACCGCCTTCCCAGAATTGACGATTTCGTCAATCATGAACAGTATCGTCATTTACATAATGACTCGCCCAAGGAGAAGTGAGGGTTCCGTCACTCTTGACGAGATAGACGGCGAAAGCGCCGCAGTGGCAGACGCCATCCGCGAGGTGAAGACCCGAGCGGCGATCCTTGTGCCGCAATCCGGGTCAGTCGCGAATTCCGTCGATGTCGACCAGGACGTGGCGCGGGCCGCGGAAGATCTGATTGTGGCGGTAGGGCGGCGGGTCGGCGACGAGCCGCGGGTTCTCCACGCGCCGGACGAACTCCGCCACCGCCACCTGGACCTCCAGCCGGGCGAGCGGAGCGCCGAAGCAGAAGTGGATGCCCTGGCTGAAGCCCAGGTGCTCGTTGTCGGGGCGTTCGAGGTCGAGCCGGTCGGGGTCGGTGAAGCGTTCCGGATCGCGGTTGCCCGAGCCGTACACCAGGAAGATCGGCGCGCCCGCCGGGATGGTGGTGCCGGCGATCTCGATGTCCTCGACGGCGGAGCGGGTGTGCCAGAACTGGACCGACGACTCGAACCGCAGCAGCTCTTCCACCGCGGGCACGATCAGGTCGGGGCGGCGACGCAGCTCCTCCAGCGCCTCGGGGTGCCGCAGCAGGGTCAGCACGCTGTGGGCGATCAGATTGACCGTGGTCTCATGCCCGGCGAAGAGCAGCAGCACGGCATTGCTGGCGAGCACGCCCTCGGACATGCGCCCGTCCGGGCCGCCGTCATGCGCCATCGCCGAGAGCATGCCGGGGCCGGGCCGCTTGGCGTACTGCTCGAGCAGCCCGGCCATGAACTGCTCGAGCTCCTTTACGCTCCGGCGCGCGTCCTCCTGCCGGCGCCGCATCTCCTCAGAGGCCGCCTCAGGGCCGAAATCCAGGGCGTCCAGGGCGGTCTCGATCCAGGCGTGGAAACGCGGTTCGGCTTCCAGCGGCACGCCCAGGACCTTGCAGATGAGGGTCACCGGCAGGGGGTAGGCGAATTCGTCGACGACGTCGATCCGGGTCTTGCCCCGCATCCTGTCCAGCAGGTCGGCGACGATGCGGCGGATGTCGGGCTCCAGGTCGGAGATCTGGTGCGGGGCGTGGGGCGGGCCGAAGAAGTGTCGCGTCATCGTGCGGCGGTCGCGGTCGTGCTCGGGTGGGTCGCAGGTGATGATGTTCGGCTTCAGTTCGATGACGGCCTCGGTGATCGGCTCGGCCCCCGGCTCCGCTGCTGCCGGGGCGCGGGCCGGGAGCTTGCGGACATCGGAGCTGACGCGGGGATCGTGGAGCAGCGTGACGATCTCCTGGTAGGTGCTGACGACGTAGGTGCCGTCCGGCTGCCGGGCCACCGGGGTCTTGCGGAGCTCGGCGTAGAAGGGGTACGGATCGGCACGGTTGGCGTAGCGCAGCGCCTGCTGCCAGGGTGTCTCCTCGGCCATGCTGTTGCGCTCCTTCCTGCCGCTCTCAGCGGCCTCGCGGCTCTCAGCGGCCTCGCGGCCGGAACTCGGCCCTGCGCTCGTTCGGGTCGTGCCCGGTGAGGACGACGTCGGGGATCGCCGTCGGGACACCCGGCGCCGGGAACTCGGCGGGCACCGGTTTCATGACGTCCGGCCGGTCCCAGCCCGGCGGCGGGGGCGGGAACGGGGCCGACTCCTCGATCAGGTGCGCGTAGTACTCCAGCCACTTGCCGTGGTCGAAGGTGACGGCGGCGACGACGCGCCCCCGGCGGCCGTAGGCGGCCGCGAAGCAACGGTCCTTGACCGACCCCTGCGTGAAGACGATCTCGTCACCGAACGGCGGCACGCCGACGGACTTGATATTGACGCCGAACTGGCCGGACCAGAAGCCGGGCAGCAGCAGATGCGGCCGGTAGTGCGGTTCGAGGTTGACCATGTTGTGGGCCGCCACCTCGGCGCCGAGGACGGCGTTGTCCCAGTGCTCCATCGCGAGGAACTGGTACTCGTACAACACGTGTGGCGCGCGCGCCACGTCTCCCGCCACGTAGACGCTGTCGGTCACCACGCCGTTGATGTCGAAGGCCCGGCCGCCGGCGTCGCAGCCGACACCCCAGAAGCCAGCCGCCAGCCCGGAGCCCTGCAGCCATTCCACGTTACGGATCGACCCCAGCGCGGCGAGCACCACGTCGGCCTCGACGGTGCTCCCGTCCGAGAGCCGAGCGCGCCGGACATGTCCGGCCGCGTCGCCCTCCAGCGACGACACGCTCACCCCGCAGCGCAGGTCCACACCGTGGTCGCGCTGCATCTGCGCGGCGATCTCACCGATCACCCCGCCCAGCGCCCCGACCAGGGGAGCCGAGCCCCGCTCGGTGAGGGTCACCGGGATGTCGAGTTCCCGGCAGACGGAGGCCACCTCCGAGCCGATGAACCCGCCGCCGATGACCAGCACCCGCGACGGCCGCGCGGCCAGCGCCTGCTGCAGCCGCGCGGCGTCATCACGCGAGCGCAGCGAGAACACACCCTCCAGGGCGGCCTCGGCAGGGTTGGGCCACTGCCGCGCGCGGGTCCCCGTGGCGATCAGCAACCGGTCGTACGGGACCTGCTCGCCGTCGGCCAGGCGTACCTGCTTGGTGGCCCGGTCCAGCCCGGTGGCGGCGACGCCGAGCCGCCACTGCGCGTCCACTTCGCGAGCGCGGGGCAGCACGGTGTGGTCGGCCGGCACCCAGCCCTTGAGCACCTGTTTGGACAGTGGGGGACGGTCGTAGGGCTCGTACGGCTCGTCCCCGATGATGGTCAACGACCCGCTGAAGCCCTCCTCGCGCAGGGCTTCGGCGGCCCGCAGCCCCGCCAGGGAGGCGCCGACGATGACGATCCGGCCGTTAGCCTTGAAGTCGCGCACCAGCTCGGCAAGCGTCGCCGACAGCGTCATGACCCCGCACCCCGCTCCGTGCCGTCCAAGCGGTCGATCATGATCGCTTGCACCGGGCAGGCCGCGGCGGCCCGCTCCACCTGCAGGCGCCGCGCGTCGTCGGGGTTCGGCTCGTAGGTGAGCGCCTCGGTTCCGTTCAGCTTGAAGACCTCGTGGGCCAGATACACACACTGCGCGTATCCCTGGCACCGGTTCAGGTCCACGACGATACGCATGGGCGGC
Source organism: Nonomuraea sp. NPDC050786 (assembly GCF_040654115.1). NCBI lineage: Bacteria > Bacillati > Actinomycetota > Actinomycetes > Streptosporangiales > Streptosporangiaceae > Nonomuraea > Nonomuraea sp. NPDC050786. The sequence continues at coordinate 9,030 of NZ_JBFAHJ010000035.1, read as the reverse complement.
CCCTTTCCGTCCGCGACTGCCGCCCCACGGCGACCCTCGACGAGGTCATTCGGCTACACGGCTATCCGGCCTTCTTCAGGTGATCCAGACTGGACAGCCCCATCATCATCGGCGAGTGTCATGGCCGGGGACTCCGGTCCCCACCCGACGGCGTCGGCACCCAGGTGCCGCCCGGCCGATCCGTCACCTGACCACTCTCCGCCCCGACTCCCATGACCCACAACCGCCATCAGGTAAATCATGGTTGGTGCCGGACATTACGGCCGACACGGGCGGCGTTGCGCGGTAAACGCTCCATCGACGGGCGCTGCTACGCCGTGGCGTAGGGGAGCCGGTCGAGATCGGGCAAGGGAAGTTGGCAGATGCGGTGGGCCTCGTCGGCGGGGATGCCGAAGGTGCGCAGCAGATCTTCGGCGATCTGGTCGGTGGCCCGGGCGTCGTCGCGGTCGGGCTGAGTGTGGAGCAGTTGGCCGAGGCACAGGGTGGCGCCTGAGGACATCACCAACGCCAGTTCCGGATCGCCCACGGTGAAGCGCCCGGCTTGGATACCGGCTTGGATGTCGCGTCGGGCCCGGGCGGCAAGGCCGTGCTCGGAGATGGCGATGGTCAGGCCGGTGTTGAGCAGGACCTTGCTGAGCTGGGGATGGCGGCGGTGCAGGCGTCCGGTCAGCCGGAAGCTGCAGGCGAAGACCTCGGCCGGGTCGTCCATGCCGCGGGTCAGCTCATCCAGTGCCGCGCCGTGCCGGTCCAGGGCGTCTTCGACGGCCGCTTTGAAGAGTTCGTCCTTGCCGGAGAAGTGGTTGTAGAACGAGCCCATGCCCACGTCGGCGGCCTGGGTGAGCTCCAGGATCGCCACATTGGTCTTGCCGTCGGCGATGAAGGTCTGAGCCGCGTGGACGAGCGCGGCGCGGGTGCGCGCCTTGCGCCGGTCCAGGCGGCTTGGTGCGGCGTCGGTCATCTGTTCTCACTCCTGTCGCAGCGTTCCCGCTTCACTGTAGTCCGCGCCGTCAGGAGTGACGAAATGCTCACTATGGATTTGGCGAAACATGGCATTGCTGACGATATGGTCCATAAGTGACGATATCGTCAGAAGAGACAGGACTCCGGACAGAGCACAGCGAGGCCGTCACCGTGGCCGCTGCCCAGCGGACGTGCCTAACACCAGCACGCTCGAGCGTCGCACCAGGTCGGCAACGCCATTGCGGCCAAGAGGAGTGCGGCCTCGGCTGAGAACACAAGTCCACACCGCGCGGCGAGCGCCCTGCTGCCGCATGCTTCCCCTTCCCGATGGAGGAAACCCATGACCGACCAGCTCACCACCACCGGATTCCCGAGAACCGAAAGGCCAACGAGAGCGACATGTCTCCCCTCGATTACCCGATCGCCCGCCAGGACCCGCGCCTGGACATCACCGACCTGCACGTCTTCCGGGCAAAGCGCAGCACCTCACTCGGACGACATGCGCTGTGCGGCAGTGGCTTGCCCGTGAACGCGCAAGCTGACAACCCTCCGCCGAACCCAATCGAGAGAAAGGATCATCCGCGATGAAACGTCCCACAGCCCGCTACGACTGTGAGGATCCACACTCGCTCGGTGCGGGCCCAACCGCAGCGACGATCCCGAGCGCGCCCGACATGCTGACAGAGCTGGAGCAGGAGCTTCAGAATAAGCGGCGGTTCGCCTCCGATGCCTCGCACGAGATGCGCACGGCCGTCGCGGGACTGCGCGCCGAGCTGGAGGAGGCCCGTCTGTATCCCGACCAGACCGATCTCCACGACCTGCTCGCCAGGACGCTGAGAGGCGTCGACCGGTTGGATGCGATCCTCGCCGATCTGAGAGTCCTCGGCGAAATGGAGACAGGTCCTCCCCTGGAGCCGCAGCAGATCGACCTCGCAGAACTGGTCCGAGACGAGGTCGCCCGCCGGGTCGATCGCCTCGCCGTCCGGCTCTGGCTTCAACCCGGCGTGACCGTCCAGGCCGTTCCGATCCGGATCGCCCGGCTGCTCACCAACCTGCTCGACAACGCCCAGCGGCACGCCCAGCAGATGGTCGAGGTTCGGGTGAGCCGTGCGGGCGACAGCGCCGAGATGACGGTGACCGACGACGGAGAAGGGATCGCGGAGTCCGAGCGGGAACGGATCTTCGAGCGCTTCACCCGCCTGGGCGCGGCACGCCGCCTCGACCACAGAGGGACGGGCCTCGGTCTGGCCATCGCCCGCGATATCGCCCAGGCGCACATGGGCACCCTCCACGCCGAGGAGTCCGCAACGGGCGGGGCCTGTTTCGTGCTGCGGCTTCCCCTCGCGCGACCAGCTCGTCCAGCAACCCCGGCGCGCGAGGCAGATGTCCGAAGAAGGCTATGGGTCATTGGCTCTGCCGCGCATAACCGGGAGGGAACATGATGCGACAGAACGTTGACTACGCCGCCGTGTTCGCGGCCGTTCCGACCCCGTGCCTGGTCATGACGCTGGATCTGACCATTGCGGCGGTCAACCAGGCATACGTCGACGCCTGCGGACTGCAGCGAGAGGAACTGCTGGGCCGTTACCTTTTCGACCCGTTTCCCCGTAACCCCGCCGATCCCAATGAGATCCGCGCGCTGCGGAAGCTCGAAGCCTCGCTCTGCCGGGTCCGAACCACCGGACGGTCCGATGTCATGGCTCCGCACAAGATCGCCATGCCGGTGTCCGGCAGTGCGGACGCGTTCGAGGAACGGTACTGGAGCGCGAGCAACACTCCCGTCCTCGGCCCGGACGGAGCGGTGATGCTGTTCCTCCACTTGGTCGAGGACGTGACCGCATTCCTCACCCCGCGACATCAGGCAGGCTCGCGGGCGAGCGCGTCGGACACCCACGAGCCAGCGATGAAGGTGGAGCAATACGGCCCTGCCAAGGAACTGCAGGAACTGAATGAACAGCTGAGAGAGGCGAAAACGCACGTTGAACAGCTGTTTGACCGTCAGCGTCAGTTCGCCGCTGACGCCTCACACGAGCTCCGTACGCCGATCGCCGGCCTACGCCTGCAACTGGAGGCAGCGCAACTGTATCCAGACGACGTCGACCTGCCCCATCTCCTGAACCATGTCATGCATGACCTCAATCGGCTGGAGAACATCACCAATGATCTCCTCCTTCTGGCCCGGCCACAGGCCGACACCGGGAGAATCCTCCAGGATGTAGACCTAACAGAACTGGTCAAGACAGAGGCAGCTCGCTGGGCCGACCGATGCAACCTGCGACTCGACCTCGACCCCGCGGTGACGGTGAACGCCGCCCCGAGCCAGATCGCCCGATTGTTCGCCAACCTGCTCGACAACGCCCGACGTCACGCCAACCACATGATCGAGATTCGCCTGCGCCGAACAGGCGAACATGCCGAGCTGGCCGTGACTGATGACGGCGAGGGAATTGCCCCCGCCGACCGCGAACGCGTATTCCAGAACTTCGTCCGGCTGGACACCGCCCGCAGCCGCGACCGCGGCGGTGCCGGCCTCGGGCTGGCCATCGCACGCGACATCGCCTCAGATCACCACGGCACTTTGCACATCGAAGACGCGGAGACCGGCGGCGCGTGCTTCGTCTTCCGCATTCCCCTCGCCGGTCGGCAACGGGCCTGATCCGGTTCTCCGGACATCGATCGAGCCCTGCTCACCACAACCGCTCACCCCCGCCCCTCACCATGAGCCTGAGCTTTCCCCGGCCAGCTCGACCAGCACAACGGCCCATCTCACGACCGCAGTAAATACCGGATTTACTGCGGCAGCCGCCTGCGCCGTGCCATCCTGAGCTGGATCACCGACATCAGTGATCATCATCGAGGTGTACGCATTTACTGCGGCAGAGATGAAGGGTGAACGCGTGAGCTTGATCGCCGCCGACGTGATCCCGCTCGGACATGACCGGCCCGGCACCTACGCCGACGCGGTCGAGGCGTATCTGCGTTCGGCCGGGATCGCCTCCTCCTCCCAGCGGATCTACCGGATCTCGCTGACCACCTGGGCGTGGCTCGCGCGCGGCGAGCAGCCGCCCCTGGGCAGGGCCCGCCGCGGCACTACCCCGCCAGCCGTCGGCTTCAGCACCCTGGACGGGCCGGCCACCGCCGGCGTGCTCGCCGAGGCCTTCGCGCAGCGGGCCGGGCTCGTCGACGCCGACACCGTCAACCGGGAGCTGTCGGTGTTAAAGGCCGCCATCGCCTGGTGGCGGGCCCGCGGCTGGCTCGCCACCAACCCGATCGCCGGGCTCGAACGACGTCCCGCGCCGCCGGACCGCACCCGGGCTCTGTCGCGCGGGCAGATCGCCGCGCTGTTCGAGCTGAAGGCGCCCCTGCGAGAAAAGACGCTGTGGCGGATCCTGTATGACACGTGCGCCCGCGCCGAGGAGATCCTCAGCCTCGACATCGACGACCTTCTGCTTGCCGACAAGCGCGCCCGCATCGTCTCCAAGGGCGGCGCCACCGACTGGGTGCACTGGCAGTCCGGCACCGCCCAGCTGCTGCCCCGCCTGCTCAAGGGCCGGAGTCGCGGCCCGGTCTTCCTCACCGACCGGCGGGCACCCGCCCACACGCCAACCTTCGACGTCTGCCCGGTCACCGGCCGGGCGCGGCTGTCCTACCGGCGCGCCGCGGAGCTGTTCGAGACCCTCACCCGGCCGCTGGCCCACCCCGGCATCACCGACCCTGCTGAACTCGACCGGCGCGACGGCTGGACGCTGCACCAGCTGCGGCACTCCGCGCTGACCCACGAGGCCGAAGACGGCACCAACACTCCCACCCTGCTGGCCCGCTCCCGGCACGCCTCGGTCCGCTCCCTCGAACGCTACGCCCGGCCCGGCGTCGACGCTGTCGCCAGTCACGTCGCCTCCCGCGATCCCCGAGCACGCCGCAGCACCTGACACCATGCCCGACCGGCCGCTCCAACAAGGAGGCATGGTGAGCGACAAGCAGCCCGTACGCCGGCGGCTGGCGGCCCGGCTCCTGCAGGAGGCGACGACCTCACCCGGCACGCCGGCACCGATTCGGCACCGCCCGCCCCTGCCGTGCTCGGCCATGCGTGCCAGCCGTTCATGATCGCCGAGACCGTGAGCGGGCTGCTGGACGAGCATGCCGTCCCCCGCGGTGACGCCCATGCGGTCTGCACCGACTACTGCCGGCGTGCGGTGCGCGTGCTGAGCGAGGTCCTCGGCCCCCACGTGTTGCGCCGCTACACGTGGGGGCCGCCCTGCGGGCCGACATCACCACGCTGCGCCGGGAAGGCGCGGCGGAGGTCAGCCTGGCCAGCGGCGAGGACGCCGACCGGATCACCACGGTGCTGATCACCCTCGGCGGCGCCCTGGCTGAGACGTTGACGCCGATGGCCGCCGACGAGAGCCTCCCGCCGATGATGCGAGGCGCCGCCCGCATGGCCGCAGATGCCCCGGCATCTTGTGAAGCCACTCTGGCGACACGGCGGCTGGTAGAGCGCGTTGCTTGAGTCCGTCCGGACGGAGCCAGGTCAGGCCAGCCGGTGGCTCCACCAGCTGCATCGACCACCGTCAGGCGGCCAGGTCGACGGCGGTGAAGTCGATCTCCTTGAGTTCAGGGTTGAACGCCGCCGGTTGCTCGGCGATCTCGTCGGTGGCGTAGGCGCCGAAGCGGCGGATGTGGGCGCGCAGGTAGGGCGACAGCGCTCCGAGTTCGTCCGCGGTGATGGTCCACCCCTCGGCCACCAAGGTGCGGACCACGTCCATGAGGTCCAGCGCATTGTGGAAGATCACCAGGTTGGCCAGCAAGGTATTAAGCTTGATCAGCTTCTCCTGCTCTTCGGGGTCGTTGTCGGCGATCACGCCGTTGTTGCCAAAGCCCAGCCACTGGGAGAACCCGTTGTAGGTCTCGACCTTGTTGGTCGCCGCGGTGACCCGGGCACGCAGCGCCGGATCCGCGAGATAGCGCAGCAGCGCCACCGTGCGCACGCTGCGGCCCACCTCGCGGAAGACCTTGTAGATGCGGTTCTTGCGCGAGTTGGAACGCAGCCGCCGCATCAGGGTCGCCGAGCTCAGCCGGCCCTCGCTGATGGAGAAGGCCACCTGCATCAGGTCCCGCCAGTGCCGCTCGATCAGCTCCCAGTCGATCACGTTGCGGCCCCGGTCGCCGAACAGCGCGTCGATGTGCGGGTAGCTCAACTGGGGGTCGGCGCGGAAGAAGATCAGGTCTTTGAAGTTGCGAATGCGCGGCATCAGGTCGAACCCGAAGAGCGTGGCCAGCGCGAAGACCGGGAACGACTGGCCCTGCGTGTCGGCATGCACGGTTGTCGGCTGGACGTCGGAGTTGTTGGCCAGCAGGCCCTCGATGAGGTAGACCGCCTCCCACACCCCGCAGGGTATGAACCGGGAGAAGAGCGCGACATAGGTGTCGGAAATGTAGTGGTAGGCGATGCCGCCCACGCCTCCGTACCGGATCGAGGTCTCGGCGAGCAGGTTGTCGATGTAGGTCTCGACATGAGTGCCGTCAGCGGCGACCGTGGTCCCGTCCCCCCACGCTTTGACCACGTCCAGCTCGGCAAAGGCGTTGACAACGGTCGCGATCGCCGCATTCAGCTTCCGGATGTCGATATGCCGGTTGCGAATCATCGACAGCTCCCGGGCCGACACCCCGGTCAGGTGCTTGGCCGCCTCGTACGGTCCCAAGTTGATCCCACCGGTGAACACCGCCAGCGAATAGCGGAACAGCGGATCGGAGATCTTCGGATCCGATCCGGAAGCGGGTCCGAAGTGGTGGTGCCAGCCCAGCCAGTGCGCGGTGCGCGCCACGATCGACAACAGCGACCGCTCGGGCATACGCCGCTTGATCGCCGCGGCCAGCTTCTCGACGGCCTTCAACGTCTGCTGGCCACGACGCCGCTTGACGGTAGGCACCCCATCGTCGCTGATCACCAGGTCGGAGTTGTCCTCATACCCGGCGTCCAACTCCGCGGCAGCCGCCAGGTGACTGCCACGCAGGTGCGCGACGAAGCCGCCCGCCGTGCTCGGCAGGCCGACCTGCTCGCAAAAGCCCTCCAGCAGCGGCTCGCACGCCTCCCACGGCAGCAGGTTGGCGCTCCAGTCGGCATACTCGTTCGATCCGACCACCGCGATGTCGCCGGTACGCAGCTCCTCGGCCAGATGGGTGAACACCATCGCCTCAAAATGCCGGCGCGCCACCATCCCCGGCCGGCTGCGGTCAGTGACAGCGCGCCGCCAGTTGCCAGAGGCGAACATGATCCCCGAGTCTGGATCCCTGGAACCGTCGACCGGTGGGGGCATCGGGACGAAGTCCCGTCGTAGCCCCTCATGAGCGCGGGCGTGCTCCAGCGCGGCCAGAACCGAGTCATCACGGGAGGTGGCCTTCAGCTCCAGCTTGGCGACCAGGTCGAACATCACCGCCCGGTCCCGCTTGAAGAACCGGTAAGCCAGCACCTCGTAGTTGTCGCCATGGAAGGCCGAGACCTCCTCGATGTCGGCCAGCTGGGCATCGAACCCGCCGACGCTGTTCACCGCGGCCACCGCACGCTCGGCCCCCTGGTCGGCCGCGGGGCCGTCGGGGTCCAGGTGCTCCAGCACGGTGCGGTAGGTGCCGATCAGCCGCTCGCTAACGGCGCGCTGGCGCTCGCGGATGTCCTCCAGCGCGGCCCGGGCCTTCTTCAGATTGGCCCCCACCCGCTTGCACAGCATCTCGGCCAGATCATCCCGGGCCCGCATCCGCGCCGTGTGCAGCAGACAGGCCAGCAACGCCAGCCTCTTGACGCGGTCGTAGCGAGACAGGGTGTCGGCGTCCTGAGCGGCGGCTTCCCCAGCGAAATCGATGATCTTGGTGGGGGCGATCCCCTCCAGCCATTCCCAGGTGTCACCGAGCGCGTCGATCTCGTTTAAGTATTTGACGTGGGCATCGAACTTCGCCCACGTAGGCCGCTGCGCCGGCTTCTTCAGCCGGTTGAACAGCGACTTGCCGTCCGCTCCCACCGTCGTCAGCAGTGCGCCCATGCGCTCTTGTCCCCTGAGCCCCATCCGCTCTACGACCTGGGTGAAGATCTCGGCGTTGACCCGGGCCCGGATCGTGGAGGCCATCTCGTCCAGCGTGGTGAACCCCGGAAGCTCCAGCGAGGCCTCGATCAGGCGTTCCAGCGCCACGTTGATCAGATCCGGCGGGTTGTTCTTGGCCTGGGCCGCCTCCGTGATGGCCTCGGCCGCTATGGCCCGGGCCCGCTCCTTGTCGTAGGTCACACCCTGGCGCGTCCGGATCTGCTTGCGGTGCCACTTGGCAGTGCTCGTGGCCCCGTGGTCGGGCTCGACATCGCCGGCCAGGCCCAGGCAGCGCCGTACGTGATCGACGACAACCTCGGGGATCTCCTCGCGGGCAGGAAACCGGGCCATCTTCTGAAAGCACTTCAACGCCAATACCAGCGCGAACAGCGTCTGCGGACTCCGGGCCCGCTCCTGAGCCCAGTCAATCTCATCAGCCGTCGGGGTGAAGAACACGTGTAGTACCCGCGCCGAGGTCAGGCGCTTGAACTGCGGGTAAGCGGTCCGCTCGATCGATGTCACCGGCGAGCCCTTTCCGGACGATCACCTCCAGAACCCGCACACCATAGCGGCAGATGATCACAACACACCGCATGGTTCACCAAACCGCAACCAAACCATCGCATACGGTCACACGCCAGCTGTCATCAGAGGCTCTGACCAGCCCTATTAGCCCTTTCCGGCTTACTTGGTCTGCCCCCCTCCATCATCTACGCGGTCGGCCGCGACCAGCTCGACATTGAAGGCCTGGCGGAAAGCCGTATCAAGCAGATGCTCGAGGGCGGGCTGATCGCTGACTTCGCCGACTTGTTCTTCCTGACCCGTGAGAAACTGCTCGGCCTGGACCGCATGGGCGCAACCAGCACCGACAACCTGCTGGCCGCCATCGAACGAGCCAAGAGCCAACCGCTAATGGGAGCTACCGGGTCGGCTGATCGGGCAGACTCGGTGCCTGGTAGCCGCTGGTGAGTGAGCACTTCCAACCGCTGGACCGATTTTG
>NZ_JBFAHJ010000034.1:0-128356 GCF_040654115.1 Nonomuraea sp. NPDC050786 | reverse complement strand
GCGATCAACATCTTGAGGGCAGGGCTTGCCCTTCGTGAGGCTGCGCAAGCGGCTTAGCGAGAAGCCGCTTCCTTCAGGGAGCGGAGGAGTCACGAAGATCGTTCTCATCGGCGCCGCCGGCACGCTCGGCACGGCCCTCCACAAGGCCCTGGACACCCGCGGACACGAGGTGCTCACCGTGGGGCGCAGCGGCGGTGATCTGCGCTACGACATCACCGACCCGGTGCAGGTCGCCGAACTCTACGACCGGGCCGGCCGGGTGGACGCCGTGGTCAGCGCCGCCGGTCATGTGCCGTTCGAGCCGGTCACCGAGTTGACCCCCGAGGACTACCTGAGCGCCTTCCGGGGCAAGGTGCTCAGCCAGATCGACCTGGTACGGCAGGGGGTCTCCCGCATCGCTGAGCGGGGCTCCTTCACCCTCATCACCGGCGTACTGGCTCGCGAGCCGATCCCTACCGGCAGCGCGGCTTCCATGGCCAACTCCGCCGGTCGATCTCGCGGACGTCGCTCAGGCGTACATCCGTTCGGTCGAGGGCGCCCAGACCGGGCAGATCTACGTCCTATAGAGGACTTTCCCCCAGCTCAGGGGCCTTCCGCAGGTGGGAACGCCGGCAATGTGGACTGTTGGACAAGCCGCACCGGGTGGGGGCGGATGTCCGCGGCAAGATACGCTCGTCGCACCCTGCCAGGAGAGACGCGGCTCCAGAGGATGGCGGGTGCACCCCACTGCTCGCACCTGGTGCGACCGCTTCAATTTCAATCGATGATCGCAGTGACCTCGGCCTCGATGAGGATGCCGGGCTCGAAAAGCACGTCCACCCCGATCAGCGCGGCCGGCGGCGTGGCGAGGTCGAACTCGCGGGCCGCCTGTTCGATGCCCGCGTTGAAGGCGTCGTACATCTCTCTCTTCCAGCCTGCGGCGTACCACGTGAAGCGGACGACGTCGTGGAACGTCGCTCCGGCCGCGTCCAGCGCTTTGGCGACGTTGCGGTAGACCTGGGCGACCTGGCCGGCGAGATCGCCCGGTGCCACGAGCTCGCCGTTCTCGTCCCAGGCGACCTGTCCCGCGATGTGGACCTGCCTGCTCCCCGTCGCCACCGCGACGTGGTGGTAGAGCGGGACCTGGACATGCCTGTCAGGGTTGATGAGCGAAACAGCCATGAGATCTCCTGATCGGTTATGTGATCGAGGCGCCGGAGGGCACCTGTGCTCTCTTGCGGTTACTCAGAAACCATAGGAGAGTGTTTGCTTACGTGGAAGAACGCACTTTTTAGAGACTGGGGAACCTCATGGTGACCAAGCAGTTCGCCGGCACGGCCGACGAAGCGGACCTGAGGCGCGCGGACTCCCTGGCGCGGGAGATCTTCTCGGATGTCGCCAACAAGTGGGCGTTGCTCATCATCGAGGCTCTCGGTGAGCGCACCCTCCGCTTCAGCGAGCTGCGCGACGAGGTCGAGGGCATCAGCCACAAGATGCTCACCCAGAACCTGCGCATGCTGGAGCGCAACGGTCTGGCCGAGCGGAAGGTACATCCCACCGTGCCGCCGCGAGTCGAGTACACCCTCACCGAGCCGGGTCAGGCCCTGCGCGCCACGGTCGACCTCATCTGCGGCTGGACCCACCAGTACTTCGGCCACATCGAGACCGCCCGCCGGCGCTTCGACGCCTGACAGCTCAGTTCAAGTGGACAGGACGAAGGAGCCCTGAAGGGCGCGCCGCGGGAGGGACGTCAGCCCTTGATCTGCCGGATGATGGTCTCGTCGGTGATCCGGCTGTCCTCGGCCAGGAGGAGAGCCTTGCTGAGGATCAGCGCGAGCCGCCCGTCGTCCTCGAACGGCAGGAACAACCCCGCGTCGCGGTCAGGCGCGGACACGATGCACAGGTACACGTCGCCGGGCTCCATGAGGATGTTGGCGCTGCCCAGGTGGATCTTGTAGGTCCGCAGGTCGCCGCGTACGACGAGGTAGCGATCGGTGAGGGTGCAGCGGTCGGCGATCGCCAGCCGGGGCAGCAGGCGCGCCAGCGCCTCGCGGCGCACCTCGGCCGACGGCGGCAGCTCGCCGAAGGACGCCGCCTGCCAGTAGCCGAGATGGCGGTCGTGCCCGCGGTCGGCCCACTGCGGGTCGGCCGCGATCGAGGTCACCGCCACGAACAGGTCCACGTCCCGCATGGCCTCGCTGAACACCAGCGCCGGCACCTCGGCCAGCGACGCCTCCCGCCACTCGCCGCCCATCCTCCGGTGAAAGCGCACCTGGTCGGTGGAGGCGTGCTCGCCCGGATCGTCGTACAGGTAGTCGTGGTAGAACGACGCGCGCCACTGGCCCTCGGCCAGCACCCGCATGGCCTGGCCCGCGACGCCGCCGTCCCATGGGCCGAGCATGTCGGCCCGCCACCCCCGGGCCTTGAACATCGCGTACAGCCGCCGATAGTCCACGATGTGCCCGGCGAAGCGGTTGGAGTAGACGGCGGTCCGCTCCTCCGCGGGCGTCAGCAGGTAGACCTCGCGGAACGCCTGCTTGAACGGCTGCCTGACACGCCCTTCTGCCACGGCCTCCCGCCAGCCGGTCACCTCCGCGAGCGTCGCGCGGGCGGGATGCCACAGGCGTACCCGCCGGCTCTCCAGCCCGGCCTCCCCGGCCCCCAGCTCGGCCTTCAGCCCGCCGAGGGCGGCCCGCCACTCCCCGGGCGCGACCTCGGCCTCCCAGATCAGCCGCGCGGCCACGGTGGAGGCGATCGGGTGCGCCGCGATCTGCTCCTGCCACGTGCCGTACGGCTGGGCGGCCTCGCCGGCGAAGCCCGCCTCGAGCGCCCTGACCAGGGTCCGCACCTGCCGCTGCACCTGCTTGACCAGCTCACGCAGCCGCTTGACCTCGTCGGGACGCTCCTTGCGCAACGCCGCGGGCGCGGCCTTGAGCCGCCGGTCACTGTGCCACCAGGACAGCGCGAACTCGCCGTCCTCGCCGGCCGCCACGACCGCCCGGTGCTCGCCCATCGGCACCTCCAGCCGCCCGCCCGGGCCGAACCCGAGATCCGGCATGCGGAAGGCCACCTCGACCCGGTCGGCGAGCCCCGGCTCGGCCCTCCGGATCATCCGATCGAGCTGCTTGACGACTCCGGCGTGCCGGGTGAGCGTGCGCGCGGTGCGCAGCGCCGTGATCGCCTCCGGCGTCGGGAACCGTTCGACGGCCCGCGCCACCTCGTACAGCAGCGCCTGCGAGGGCAGGGTCTTCGCCGTCGTGGGCGCGACGGCGACCCGGGAGATCAGCCTGTCGAGCAGGTCGGGCAGCCACGGCTCGTCGCGGAAGAGCGCCAGCCGCGCGGCCCGCCCGATCGCTCCCGTCTCGGCCGCTCCGAAGGCCCTGTCCGCCCGGTACGGGATCTCGCCCGCGTGGATCGCCGCCAGCCGGGCGTCGGCGGCCTCCAGGGTCGAGCGGGCGAAGTCGACGTACGCCGGCATCGCGGCCAGCCGCTCCCAGACGTCGGGCAGCTCCGGCGGCGACCCGAACGAGCGGGGCCCGATCTCGGCCAGCAACGCCCGGCCCGCCGGGTCCAGGCTCATGACCAGGTCGCGCTCGGCGGCCGCCGGCGACTCCTGCCGTCCTTCCATGATCCCTGCCACCGCGTCCATCCCTGCCACCTTGTCCATCCCGGCCAGCCCGGCCACGGCCAGGAACGCGTCCGGGTGCTCGATCCGCCCTTCGCGGGCCATGAACTCGATCAGCGTGCGCGACGGTGCGGCGAGGGCGGCCGTAGGCGCACCGCCGGGGCAGCGCAGCAGCGCGGCCGCCGCCAGGCAGAGGTCCGCCCACTTGCGGCGGGTCAGGCCGTCGACCAGGGCCTCGTACAGCGCCACGCACGACTCAGGGCTGAAGGACGGCTGCCGCTGCCGCACCTCGTCCTCGACGATGGTCCTCGCCGAGAACGCCGGGCCGCCGTCGGTCACGCGGTAGGCGAGGGGAAGGAGTGCGCCCAGGTCGGCCGCGCTCAGCCGTGGCCCGTCCTCCCACGAGACCGGATGATCGGCATCCGGCTCGGTGAGCCGGCGGTGGAGCCGCTGCGCCGCGGGGGAGAGCTGCATGCGATGTGTTCCCTCGGTCTGTCATGAGGACCGTCAGCCTTGATCCTCGCCGTCACCGCAGGAGAATGCCGCACGCCACCGACAGAAACCAGCCGCCGTCAGCCGAGGGGCGCTACCCCAGCAGGGGGAAGTTCGCCCTGATCACGCCGTGCGGGTCGCGGGAGCGCTTGAGGTCGCGCAGCCTGGCCAGCGTCTCGCGCGGGAACGCGGCCGCCGCCTGCTCCCCGCCGTGCAGCATCGTGTACGGCTTGCGCCCGCTGGTCGCCGGCACCAGCGCCTTGCCCAGCCGCTCCAGGCGCTCGCCCGTCGCCTCCGAAGGCTGGCCGAACGCGAAGATCAGGTACGGCTCGTCCAGGGGCCCCGCGGCGCCGCCACTCTCCGCGGGCCTGGCGAGCGCGCCGCCCAGGTGCCGGATCTGCACGCTCACCAGCGGGTCGATCGGCTCGCCCAGCAGCACGCCGGCCACCTGGTCGTCCAGGCCGGTCAGCAGCTCGCACCGGCCCTCCCCGGGCGAGGGGTCGGTGGGCTCGTCGCAGATGGAGCCGAGCTCGGCCACCGGCAGCAGCCTCCGGCTGTCGCTGACGGCCCCGCCGATCAGGTCGAAGGGCCGCAGCGGCGCGCCCGGGTCCCGGCCCAGGTACGTGCTGTCGACCATGACGAAGCCGGGACCGCCGGGGATCTGCAGCAGGTCGTACCAGACCGTCAGCTCGTCCGGCGCGGACGCGGTGACCTCGCGGAAGGCGGCCAGCACCTCGGGCGCGCGCTCGATCGGCCACATGATCCGCCCGCCGTACAGGGAGGGCGCGGGGCTCAGCTCGAACTCCACCGCCGTCACGATCGCGAAGTCGCCGCCGCCGCCCCGCAGCGCCCAGAACAGCTCGGGGTCCCGATCGGCCGTCACTCTGACCCGCCGGCCCTCGGCGTCCACCGCGTCGAAGGCCCGCACGCTGTCGGAGGCGAAGCCGTACTTCCTGCTGAACCAGCTCAGCCCGCCGCCCAGCGTGTACCCGACCACGCTGACCACGGGGGAGCTGCCCGCGAGGCCGGTCAGGCCGAGCGGGCTCGCCGCCGCCTGCACCTCGCCCCACTTCACGCCCGCGCCGACGCGGGCCACCCCGTTCTCGATCTCCACCCCGCCGAGCCCGCGGGTACGCAGCAGGATCGTGCCCTCGGTGTCGCCGGAGGGGCCGTGGCCACTCGGCTGCGCGGTCACCGCCAGCCCGTGCAGGCGGGCGTAGCCGACCGCGGCCGCCACGTCGTCGGCGTCGGCCACCTCGACCACCGCGCGCACCGGCTGGTCGACGGCCAGGTTCCACGGCCTGCGCGCCTCGTCGAAGCCCTCGTCGCCGGGGAGGAGCACGCGGCCGTTCATCAGGTTCCTCAGTTCGTCCATGCGTCCAGCGTGCGGTTTAGGACTTGAGAAGAATTTGGGGTTGACTTGAGGTCCGTGGAGTTCAGACTGTTCGGCCCACTTGAGGTGGACGACGACGAGGGCAACCGGCTCGACCTCGGCACCCGCAAACAGCGGGCGGTCCTCGCCAGGCTGGCGCTCGAGCCCGGCCGGGTCGTCCCGCTCGACCTGCTGATCGAGGAGCTGTGGGCGGGCGAGGCGCCGGCCAAGGCCACGGCGACGCTGCAGGCGTACGTCTCGCACCTGCGGCGGGTGCTCGAGCCGGGCCGCAAGCCGCGCACGCCGCCCCAGGTGCTGCTCACCCGCGAACCCGGCTACCTGCTGAACATCACACCCGGCCAGACCGACGTGGGCCGCTTCGCCGCGTGGGCCGCCGACGGCGCCCGCCTGGTGAGACAGGGGCGGCACGCGGAGGCGGCCCGGACGCTGGACCGGGCGCTCGCGCTGTGGCGCGGGCAGCCGCTGGCCGAGTTCCCCGATCTGGCGCCGGCGGCGGCCGCGTGGCTGGGCGAGCTGCGGCCGGCGGCCGAGGAGGACCGGCTGGAGGCCCGGCTGGCGCTGGGGGAGGCCAGCGTGGCCGATCTGGAGGCGCTGACCGAGGCGCACCCCTATCGGGAGCGGGCGTGGGGGCTGCTGGTGCTCGGGCTGTACCGGGCGGGACGGCAGGCCGACGCGCTGGCGGCGCTGCGCAGGGTGCGCGGCCTGCTCGCCGGCGAGCTGGGCATCGAGCCGGGGCCCGAGCTGAGGCGGCTGGAGCAGGCCGTGTTCGAGCAGGCGCCCGAGCTCGACGCCGGAACGCCCGCGAGAGCCGAGACGACGCCCGCAGCCGGTCCGGGCCTCGCGCCTGGCACCGGTCCGGGCCTCGCGCCCGCGGCTGGTTCGGGCCTCGTGCCCGCGGCTGGTCCGGGGCTCGTGCCCGCGGCTGGTTCGGGCCTCGTGCCCGCGGTCGGTCCGGGGCTCGGGCCTGCGGCGCGTCCGGGGCTCGGGCTTGCGGTCGGTCCGAGGCCCGCGCCCGCCGTCGACGGGGACAGGCTCGTCGCCAGGGAGGACGAGCTGCGTGCCCTGGAGGAGCTGCTGTCCGAGGCCCGGCGGGGCAGGGGCGGGCTGGTGCTGGTCACCGGCGAGGCAGGCATCGGGAAGACGACCCTGGCCAGGGCGGCCGCCGACCTCGCCGCCGCCCGGGGCATCAGGGTGGAGTGGGGGCGCTGCCTCGACGGCGGCACGGCTCCGGCGTTCTGGCCCTGGACCAAGGCGGGCCTGATCCCTCCGCGTCCGCACACCGAGCTGTTCGACCTGTACGACGCCGTACTGACCGAGCTGCGCAGAGGACCCCTGCTGGCGGTGCTCGAAGACCTGCACTGGGCCGACGCCTCCTCGCTGAGGCTGCTCGGCCACGTCGCGGGCGAGCTGGCGCGGACCTCCGCGCTCATCGTCGCCACGCTCAGGCCCGAGCCCGGCGACCATCCGGAGCAGCTGCGCGAGACCCTGGGCGTGCTGGCCAGGGAGGGCGGCAGGCTGCCGCTGAAACCGTTCGACGCCTCGGGCGTACGCGACTACCTGCGCCTGCGCAACGTGACGGCCGACCCGCAGGAGCTGCTCGACCGGTCGGGCGGCAACCCGTTCTACCTCACCGAGCTGCTCCGCCTGCCGGAACGCGAGCGCCACCTCGTCCCTCCGGGCGCCCGCGACGTCATCGAACGCAGGCTGACCCGCCTCCCCGAGCCCACGCAGGAGCTGCTCAGAGCCGCCGCGGTCGCGGGCCGCGAGGTGGAGCTGGACCTGCTGACCGCCCTGGTGGACCGCCCGGTCGAGGAGGTCATGTCGCAGCTGGAGCCCGCGCTGGCCGCCGGGCTGCTCACCGAGCCGTTCAACGGGGCCGCCGACTACCGCTTCTCCCACGCCCTCGTACGGCAGGCGCTCGACGCGGGGCTCACCAGGTTGGGCCGCGCCCGCCTGCACCTGCGGGCCGCCGGGCACCTGGAGACCCTGCCCGGCGCCGATCCCGCGATCCTGGCGGGGCACTTCGCCGCCGCGGCCACGCTGGGCGGCGCGCCCAAGGCCGTCACGTACGCGACGCGGGCCGCCGGTCAGGCCGCGCGGCGGCACGGCTACCAGGAGGCCGTCGAGCTGTGGGAGCTGGCGCTCGGCCACCTCCCGCCCGGCGACTCGCCCGAACGCTGCCACGTGCTGACCGAGCTGGGCCAGGCCCGCCGCACCATGGGCGACGCCCAGGGCGCCTACCGCGACCTGAGCGAGGCGGTCGCCCAGGCCCAGCGGCTCGGCGACAGGGACGCCCTGGTGGCGGCGGTCTCGGTCTTCGGCGGCATGTCGGTGTGGAACTGGCGCCCGTACGGCGTGGTGGACGAGGACATGGTCGCGATCCTGGAGGACCTGCTGGCAGGCGACCTCGACGACCGGTCCAGGGCCGCGCTCCTGGGCACGCTCGGCATCGAGCTGTACTACGGCCCCCGGCGCGCCGAGGGCGAGCGGCTGGCGCTGGAGGCGATCGCCCTGGCCCGCCGCTCGGGCGAGTCCATGCTGCTGGCCAGGGCGCTCAACAACTACCTGATCGCGAGCTTCGTACCGGGCCGCAACCGCGAGCGGCTGGCGGCGGCCGAGGAGATGCTGGCCGTGCCCGGCCTGCCGAGGGAGGCCAAGGTGGTGGGGCGGGTGCTGCGCATGTCGTGCCTGCTGCGCGCCGGCGACCTGGACGAGTGGAGGAGGGACCTGGCCCGCTGCGAGCAGCTGCTCCACGAGGTGGACCGGCCCGAGCTGGAGGCCATGGTCCGCGTCTCCCAGTCCGCCGACCACGTGCTGCACGGGCGGTGGACGGAGGTGGAGGCGCTGCTCGAACGCTTCCCCACGATCGCGTACGGGGCGAGCCTGTGGGGCCTGGACGTCCGCCGCCTGTCCGGCCTCTACGCGTGCCGGCGCGGCCAGGGCCGGGTGGCGGAGCTGGTGGACGAGCTGGTGGCGGCGGGCGACCGCCCGCGCATGACCCTGGCACGCCCGCTCGCCATCCTGGCCTCCCTGGACGTGGGGCGCACCGAGCAGGCGCGCGAGCTCGTCGAACGGTGGGGCGTGGACCTGCGGGAGGACTGGTCGGCGGACTTCTTCTTCCCGGTCTGGGGGCTCGTGGCCGCCCAGCTCGGCACGCCCGACGCCGGCGACATGTACGAGCGGCTGCTGCCGATCGCCGGCCAGCCGGTCATCATGGGCATGGGCAGCGCGGCCCTCGGCTCCGTGCAGGACGTGCTGGCCGAACTCGCGCTCCGGCTCGGGCGCGGGGAGAAGGCGCTCGAGCACAACGCGGCCGCCATCGCCACGCATCGGCGGCTCGGGCTGGCGTACTGGGAGTCGCGCAGCCTCGCCCGCCGCGCCGAGCTGACCCGCTGAGCAGCCCGGAAGCCTTGTCGGTGGCCCCGCGTATGGTGACCCTATGCCTGTCATCGAGGTCGCCGGGCGCGAGGTCCGCATCACCAGCCCCGACAAGGTGGTCTTCCCGCAGAGCGGCCACACCAAGCTCGACCTGCTCCGCTACTACCAGGCCGTGGGGGAGGCGGCGCTGCGGGGCGTCCACGGGCGGCCGATGGTGCTCAAGCGGTTCGTGCACGGCATCGAGCAGGAGGCCTTTTTCCAGAAGCGCGCCCCGGCCAAGCGGCCCGACTGGATCGAAGTGGCCGAGCTGAAATACCGCTCGGGGCTCAGCGCCGAGGAGGTGGTCTGCACCGACCTGGCCCAGCTGCTCTGGGTGGTCAATCTGGGGTGCGTCGACCTCAACCCCCATCCGGTGCGCTCCGACGACCTGTCCAGGCCCGACGAGCTCCGCATCGACCTCGACCCGGTGCCCGGCGTCCCGTGGTCCGACGTGCTGGCGACCGCGCAGGTGGCGCGCGAGGTGCTGGCCGACCACGGGCTCGTCGCCTGGCCCAAGACGTCCGGGTCGCGAGGGTTCCATGTCTACGCCCGGATCGAGCGGCGCTGGCCGTTCGCGAAGGTGCGCAAGGCGGCCGAGACGGTGGCCCGCGAGGTGGAGCGGCGGGCGCCCGACCTGGCCACCAGCCGGTGGTGGAAGGAGGAGCGGCACGGCGTGTTCGTCGACTTCAACCAGAACGCCTACGACCGCACGGTGGCCTCCTCCTACTCCGTGCGCGCCGTCCCCGACGCGCGCGTCTCGACCCCGTTGACCTGGGACGAGGTGCCGGGCTGCCACCCCGAGGCGTACACGATCGACACCGTGCCCAAGCGCCTGGCCGCGGCCGGCGACCCGTGGGAGGACATGGACCTGCACCCGGGCTCGCTCGACGGGCTGCTGCGCCTGGCCGACGAGTTCGGGCCCGCGCCCAAGCCGCCCAAGGGCGCGGGGCGCCGGCAGCAGACCATGCCCGTCATCGAGATCGCCCGGGCCGAGCACAAGGACGAGGCACTGGCCGGGTTCGAGCGGTGGAAGGCCCGCCATCCGGACGTCGCGGCCCGGCTGGAGGCCGCCGACGTGCTGGTGGACGGCATGCGGGGGCGCAGCAGCGTGTGGTACCGCATCCGGGTCAACCTCCAGCACGTGCCGGAGGAGCAGCGGCCCGAGCAGGAGCCGCTGGAGGTCGACTACGACCCCTGGCGCGGCGCCGGAGGCCCCGGCCCGAGCTGAGCGGGGCCCGAGCTGAGCCGGACGCCGGCCTGGGCTGAGCGAGGCTCCGGCCCGAGCTGAGCCGGACGCCGGCCTGGGCTGAGCGAGGCTCCGGCCCGAGCTGAGCGGGGCTCCGGACACGTCCCCCCTCGGCCACGTTCCCTCTCGGCGCGCAGCGCGGCGGCCGTGGAGCGCCGGCTAGCGCTGAAAGTGCCAGAACAGCATCGACGGTGTCCCGGCGATGGCCGGCCGTCCGGCAGCCGTACGGGCAGGACCACCCCCCCGCGCCACCCCCTCGGGATGGATGTCGGCGATCACCACATGCCCGCCGGGCCGCAGCACCCGGGCGAACTCGGCCGGCACCGGGTCCAGCACGGGCACATGCGTCAACGCCAGCGTGCAGACCACCAGGTCGACGGACTCACCGGGCACCGGCAGGCAGGACAGGTCGCCCGGAAGGAACTCCGCCTGCGGCACCCGCAGGCGCGCCCGCTCCAGCATGTCGGCCGAGCTCTCCACACCGCGCACCCGATGGCCGCGACCGGCCAGGTAGGCCGCCATCCGGCCGGTGCCGCCCGCCGCGTCCAGCGCGTCGCCGGCCGGCAGCGCGTCGACGATCTCCCTGATGAACGGCTCGTCGAGGTCGAACGCGCTGTTGGGTACGTCGTAGGTCCGCGACCAGACCCGGTAGCCCTCCACGGTGCCCACGCGAGCCACCTCGACGGCGGCGTCGGCCAGGGAGCCGTCATCGAGGAACTTGCGGATCTCGGCCAGGCGTGCCTCGACGAACACGCGGTCGTGCTCGCCGGTGAAGG
This sequence comes from Nonomuraea sp. NPDC050786, assembly GCF_040654115.1. NCBI lineage: Bacteria > Bacillati > Actinomycetota > Actinomycetes > Streptosporangiales > Streptosporangiaceae > Nonomuraea > Nonomuraea sp. NPDC050786. The sequence goes on along the minus strand of NZ_JBFAHJ010000034.1, from coordinate 117,428 downwards.
ACCGCTTTACGGCGGCCCCGGGTCTCAGACGACGCGGACAACGATCTTGCCGCGCACGCCGCCCGCCTCCAGGGCCCGGTGCGCCTTGGCGATCTCTTCCAGGGGGAACACGGTGTCGACGACCGGGCGGATGGCGCCGCTCTCCACGTACCGGGTGAGGTCGGCGAGGAGGCGGTGGGTGGGCCGGCCGCTGAAGAAGCGCACGCGCCGCCGGCCGTACACGGTGGAGGCGGCGATGTACGACAGGGACGCGGCGACCCGGTTGACGTCGAAGGCGATCGCCACCATGCGACCCGACGGCGTCAGGAGACGCCGGTAGGCGGGGTGATCGGTGCCGACGGTGTCCATGACCACGTCGAACGGCGGCAGATCCGCAGGCCGCGTGGTGGCGTAGTCATAGGCCTCGTGGGCGCCGAGGTCGCGGACGAGGTCGAGGTTGCGTGCCCCGGCGAGCGCGGTGACGTGGGCGCCGAGCGCCCTGCCGAGCTGCACCGCCGTGACCCCGACGCCGCCGCTGCCGCCGCGTACGAGCAGGCGCTCGCCCGGCCGCAGTTCCGCCTGGTCGCGCAGTGCCGTGATCGCCGTCGTGCCCACCGGGAGCGCCGCGGCCTGCACCAGGTCGAGGCCCGCCGGGATGAGGGACAGGTGACGGGGGCGGACGGCCAGGTACTCGGCGACGCTGCCGAACGTGCGGTCCAGCACGCCCCACACCCGGTCGCCCGGCCGGGGGCCGGGTTCGGCAGGGGCCGGGCCCAGGGCGACGACCTCGCCGGTGAAGTCGAGCCCCATGCGTTTCGGGAAGCCCCGCTGCATCAGCCCGGTCACGGGCCGCATCTTGCCGGCCCGGCCGTGCAGTTCGCCGCCGTTCACGCTGGTGGCGTGCACGCGCACCAGCACCTCGCCGGGGCCGGGGACCGGCTTCGGCACCGTGCCCACATACAGCACCTCCGGTGGCCCGTACCGGTCGAACAGGGCCGCGCGCATCTCAGTCGCATTCGTCTCCACGTGAGTGACGCTAGTGGGCTAACCGGATGGGACCGTCCACTTACGTTAATGTGAGAAATATGCCTGGCCATCCCTCTCAGATGGAGCCCGCGCAGGTGCTGCGGGCCGACGCGCGGCACAACCGCGTGCGCATCCTCGAGGCCGCGCGGGAGTCGTTCGCCGCGCGCGGGCTCGACGTGCCCATGGCGGCCATCGCGCGGCGCGCCGGGGTCGGCGTGGCCACGCTCTACCGGCGTTTCCCCTCGCGGGAGTCGCTGATCACGGAGGTGTTCAGCGACGAGCTGGCCACGTGCGCGTCCGTTGTGGACGAGGCGCTGGCCGATCCCGACCCGTGGCGGGGGTTCTGCTCGATGATCGAGAAGGTGTGCGCGATGCAGGCCGCCGATCGGGGGTTCACCGACGCGTTCCTGACGGCGTTCCCCGACGCGATCGACTACGAGCGGACGCGGGTGCGGGCCGAGCGGGGCTTCGCCGAGGTGATGCGGCGGGCCAAGGCCGCGGGGCGGCTGCGGGCCGACTTCGACCTGGCCGACCTGACGCTGGTGCTCAAGGCCAACTGCGGCGTCGCCACCGGGACGAGTCAGGCCGCGGCGGCGGCGTCGCGGCGGCTGGTGGCGTATCTGCTGCAGTCCTTCCGCGTCGAGCACGCCGAGCCCCTGCCTCCGGTGCCGCCGCTCACACTCGACTCCCTGCTCGGGTCGGCAAGCTGACTCCCGCGGCTCAGGTCACGTCGGTGTTTCGGTGTCGAGTGCGGCGGTGCGCAGGGCGTCCGCGACGCGGGCGACCGGCTCGGTCGGCGGGTGCGGCAGGCGGGCGAGGAGCAGGCGGCGGTGCTCCTGCGGACCGCCCCGCACCGGCAGGATGCGTACGCCCGGCGGCGCGGCCGGGACCAGCAGGGCGGACACGGTGGTCAGCCCGCAGCCGGCCGCGACGAGGTGAAGCTTGGCGAGCCAGTCGCGGGCGGTATGGGCGATCTCCGGCTTCTCGTCCAGGCCCGGCCACACCCCCATGACCAGGTCTTCCCCCGCCGGACCGGCGATCCAGCGCTGCCCGCGCAGGTCGGCGACGTCGATGTAGTCGCCGTGGGCGAGCGGGTGGGCGGCGGGTACGGCCAGGCGCAGGCCGCGCTCGGCGAGCGTCTGGACGGCCAGCGGCGGCGACTCCGCGTCCGGCGGGCGGAACGGTGGTGCCGACGCCAGCAGGGCCAGGTCCAGGCTGCCGGCCCGCAGCGCGCGGACGAGTGCCGGGGTGCTGCCTTCCCGGGTGACGACCGTGATGGCGGGGTCCGTGCGGCGCAGCTCGACGAGAGCCCTGGTCAGCAGGACGGCGCCCGCGCTGGGGAACCAGCCCACCCGTACGACCCCGGCCCGCGCCGGCAGGCCGGACAGCTCCCGCGCGGTCGCGTCGATCTCGTCCAGCACGACGGTGGCCCGGCGCAGCACGATGCGGCCGGCGGAGGTCAGCCGGGCGCCGTCGCGCCGCCGCTCCAGCAGGTCCGCCCCCACTGCCCGTTCCAGGGAGGCGATCTGCCGGGACACCGCCGACTGCGTGTAGCCGAGCGCGGTCGCGGCGGCGGTGAAGGTGCCCTGCTCGGCCACGGCGCGGAAGACCCGCAGCGCGGTGAGCGACACGTCGCTGAAGTCCATGACGTCTACGCATACCAGGTGTGCGTAACTTTCGTTGGACTCATGATCGAGCCGGCCCCTAGCGTGGCGGCATGAACGATCCACGCATCGCCTTGGTGACCGGCGCGAACCAGGGACTCGGCCGCGCCCTCGCCGAAGGGCTGGCCGCCCGGCTGGCCCCGGACGACCTGGTCCTGCTCACCGGCCGCGACGCCCGGCGGGTCGCGGACGCCGCCCGCGAGGTCGTACGGTCACCCGGCACGCGCAGCCGGGTGGAGGGCCGGGTCCTCGACGTCGCCGACACCGGCGCCGTGACCGGGCTCGCCGATGAGCTGCGCGAACGCCACGGAGGGGTGGACGTGGTGATCTCCAACGCCATCGCCCCGAACCTCCCCGACAGGTCGCAGGCCGAGCAGGCCGACGAGTTCATCGACGTCGCCAACGTCGCCACCCACACGATCCTGCGCTCGTACGGCCCGATACTGAGGCCCGGCGGGCGGCTCATCGTCGTGTCCAGCACTCTGGGCAGTCTCGGCCACCTCGACCCCCGGCTGCACCACCTGTTCGACGGCGCCTCGCTCGACCAGGTCGAGCAGGCCGTCGAATCCTGGCGCCGCGCCATCCACGCCGGGACGCTCGGCGAAGCCGGCTGGCCGCGCTGGCTGAACGTCCCCTCCAAGGTGGCGCAGGTGGCCGCCGTCCGCGCGGTCGCGGCCGAGCGCCGCGAGCGCGACCTCGCCACCGGCACGTTGATCGCCGCCGTCTGCCCCGGCATGGTCGACACCCGGGCCTCGCGCCCCTGGTTCAGCGAGTACGGCCACGCTCAGACGCCGGCCCAGGCCGCGCGGGCCGTGATCGACCTGGTGCTCGGCGAGGGCGCCGACCCCGCCCTCTACGGGGAGCTGGTCCGCTTCGGCAAACCCCTGCCCTGGTACGGCGGGACGCCGCCGACCGAGCAGGAGCGCATCGTCATCCCCTGACGCCCGGCTCAGCGGCCCGAGATCAGGTTCGCCAGGCGGGCGTACGGCGACGTCGTGGTGCCGTGGTCGTTCTCCCGGCGGTCGGCGGCCCGGAACAGCGCGTAGATCAGCTGAACCCCCGCCCAGCGCAGCGGCTCCGGCTCCCACTGGCGCACCTGGCGGCCCACCCACGGCAGGGCCGTGAGTTCGGTGTCGTGGCGCAGCACCAGGTCGCGGAGCGTGCGCCCGGCCAGGTTGGTGGTCGTGACGCCGCTGCCGACGTAGCCGCCCGCCCAGCCGAGCCCCGTCGCGTGGTCGAGGTGGACCGTCGAGCACCAGTCGCGCGGCACGCCCAGCACGCCGCACCAGGAGTGCTGGATCCGCGCGTCCGCGGCCGCGGGGAAGAGCTTGACCAGCATCCGCCAGAGCAGCGCCACCGTCTGCGGCTGCGTGGCGCCCCGGACGTCGGTACGCGAGCCGTACCGGTAGGGCACGCCGCGCCCGCCGATCGCGATGCGGTCGTCGGCGGTGCGCTGCGCGTAGATGTACGCGTGCGCCTGGTCCCCGAGCAGCTCGTTGCCCTGCCACCCGATGTGCTTCCACACCTCGGGGGGCAGCGGCTCGGTGACGATCATGGAGCTGTTCATCGGCAGCCACTGGCGGTGCTGCCCGGCCAGCGAGGCGGTGAAGCCCTCGGTGGCGCGGATGACGTAGTCCGCCGAGACCGCCCCGCGCGTGGTGATCGCCGCCGCCTGGGCGCCGTCGCGCCGCGGCCGGATCGCGGTCACCGTGGTGTCCTCGAAGATGTCCACGCCCAGCCGGGCCACCGCCTCGGCCAGGCCGACGGCCAGCTTGGCGGGCTGGATGCGGGCGCAGTGCGGCGAGTAGGCGGCCTCGAGCGTGCCCGCCACCTGGACGCGTTCGCGCTGCTCGTCGCGGTCCAGCAGGCGCATGTCCTGCTCGCCGTACCCCCAGGCGCGCAGGTCCTCGATCTCCGCGCGGAGCCGGCGCCGCTGGGCCGGGTTCGTCGCGACGTGGACGAGGCCGCCCTTGTGGATGTCGGCGTCGATGCCCTCCTGGCGGGCCACCTCGATGACCTCGTCCACGGAGCCGAACATGGCGTGCTGTAGGTCGATCATGGCCTGCCGCCCGCGTGCCTTGGCGTGCCGCTTGCGCGACCCGGCGAACTCGGCCGACAGCCAGCCGCCGTTCCGCCCCGACGCCCCGAACCCGGCGAACTCCTTCTCCAGGATCGCGATCCGCAGCCCGGGCTCGGCCTTCTTCAGGTAGTACGCGGTCCACAGGCCGGTGTAGCCGCCGCCGACGATGGCCACGTCGTACGAGCGCGGCCCCGGCAGCGCGGGACGCCGCTCCGGCAGGCCGATCTGGCGGTACCAGAAGGAGACCCCGCCGTTGGCGAAGTCCCCGGTCAGCGGGATATCTCTCATCGAACTTCCTTGCTGTGGAGCCTGTTCAGACGGATGTGGTGGGCGGGGAGACAACCCAGACGACCTCGGCGGTCTCGTCACGCTCGTTGGCGACCCGGTGGGGGAGCGACGTGCGGTACTCCACACTGTCGCCGGGCCTCAGTAAGTGCGCGGCGGCGGAGCCGTCGGAGCCCAGCCAGAGCGTGACCTGTCCGCGGAGCACCAGCAGGATCTCCTGGGAGTCGCCGTGGGTGTACGGCTCGTCCCCGGTGGAGGAGCCCGGATCGAACTCCGCGACGTAGACCTCCACGTTCTGGAGCGGACGCTGAGAGATCAGGAACTTGCGGGTGCCGGGGGAGGTGCGCAGCTCCGGGCGGGACTCCCGGCGCACCACGCGGTGGCCGAGCTCCTCCTCCTCGTTGAAGAGATCCGCGACCGTGAGCCCGAGCGCGGAGGCGATGCGCCGGAGCATGCCGATGCTGGAGCTGGTCTGCCCGCGCTCCAACTGGCTGATGAAGCTCGCGCTCGCCTTGGCCTCGGCCGCGAGAGCCCGCACGGTCATGCGGCGCATGGTGCGGTAGGCCCGGATGCGCGCGCCCAGGCGGGCGTTCTCCGGCTCCGTCATCGAACCTCTCGACTGGCTGTACTGAACAGGTTGTTAAGTAGCAATGAAAGACCGTACAGAGCCAGTCGAATGCCCAGCAAGGGCAAGGTGCGTAACGAGTGCGTAAATGGGCGCTCAGCCCCGGGTCGGGCGCTCGTAGCCTTCGTCGCCCCCGTAGACGTGCAGGTCGGGGTCCTGCTCCGGCTGGTTGGCCGGGCTGGTCGGCGAGGCGGTGTGCTCGGTGGCGAAGTCGTCCGAGAGCTCGGGCTGCGGCGGGAAGAGGTAGCCCTGCCAGGTGATGCGGCCCTTGGGCTCGGCGTCCGTCAGCAGGTCGCCGGCGCGCTGGGCCGCGTACAGGCTGCCGGGGAAGCGGACGGGCAGGCAGGGGCGGTGCAGGTGCCTGGCCTGCAGCCACGTCTTGACCAGCTCCTCCGTGCTGAGCACCTGGGGGCCGCCGTACTCGATCTCGTCCATCGCGGGGCCCGCGGCGATCAGCTCGGTGATGCGGGTGGCCACCTCGCCGGCGTGGACCGGCTGCCAGGGCACCGTGCGGTCCACGGTGAGCACGGGGAGCGACTCGAAGTCGCCCAGCCGCCGGTCGAGCGCCTGGTGGAAGGGGGTGGCGCGCAGGATCGTCCAGCCCAGGTCGCTCTCGCAGACCAGGCGCTCGGCCTCCAGCTTGTGCCGGAGATGGCCGATGGCGACGCGGTCGGCGCCGACGACCGAGGTGTAGAGCACGTGCGTGTACCCCGACTCGCGGGCGGCGGCGATCAGCTTGCGCGTGCCGGTCACGTCCACGGCGCCGCGGCCCTTGCGGCCGCCCGTGGCGAGGTGCGCGATCACGTCGACGTCCCGCACGGCCTCCGCGACGCCGTTGCCGGAGACGAGGTCGCCCCACATCCACTCGACGTTCCCGCGGCTCTCCCGCTTCGTACGGCTCAGTGCCCGCACCCGATGGCCCGCCCTGAGCAAGGCGGGCACCAGCGCGCTACCGAGCGTGCCCGTGGCTCCTGTGACCAGAATGCGCATGCGGCCCCTCTACCCGTGAATCTCTGGAAATGACAAGGAATCTGGTAAAAGCGTCTGCCATCGGTCGAGCTGGGTAGGGCCGCTCACATGGCTCGAATCGCAGCGGAATCCCTGATAGAACGGCTCGCCGAGTGGGGCGTGGACACCGTCTTCGGCCTGCCGGGCGACGGCATCAACGGCATCATGGAGGGGCTGCGGCGCCACCGTGACCGGGTGCGCTTCGTCCTCGTCCACCATGAGGAGGCGGCGGCCTTCATGGCCACCGGTTACGCCAAGGCCACCGGGAAGATCGGCGTGTGCCTGGCCACCTCGGGACCCGGCGGCATCCATCTGCTCAACGGCCTGTACGACGCCAAGCTGGACCACGTCCCGGTGCTGGCGATCACCGGCATGCAGGAGACGTCCGTGCTGGGCACCGGCTACCAGCAGGAGGTGCACCTGGACCGGCTCTTCGCCGACGTGACCGAGTACAACATGATGATCACCAACCCGGCGCAGCTGCCCTCGCTGGTGGACCTGGCGATCAGGACCTCCTACGCGCGGCGCGGGGTCTCCCATCTCACGGTGCCCAACGACATCCAGGTCGCCGAGGCGGGCGCGGAGCCGTACAGGACCGTGGCGCCGGCGCGTGCGCCGGAGACCGCGCCCATCTACCTGCAGCCGGCGGGCATCCCGCGGCAGGAGGACCTCCGGCGGGCGGCCGACGTGCTCAACGCGGCCGAGCGCCCGGCCATGCTCGTCGGGCAGGGTGCGCTGCACGCCGGGGCGGAGGTGCTGGCCGTGGCCGAGGCCCTCGGGGCGCCCGTGGTCAAGACGTTGCCCGGCAAGGCGGTCATCCCGGACGACTCGCCGTACACGACCGGCGGGATCGGGCTGCTCGGCACCCGGCCGAGCGAGGAGCTGATGGACGAGACCGACGTGCTGTTCATGGTGGGGACGAACTTCCCGTACACGAAGTTCCTGCCGGAGGCGGCGCGCGTGGTGCAGTTCGAGGCGGAGCCGACCAGGGCGGGGGCCCGGATCGCGACCGACGTGCCCGTGGTGTGCGACGCCAAGGAGGGGCTGCAGGCGCTGCTGCCGCTGCTGACGCACCGGGACCGTCACGCTCATCTGTCGAAATATCAGACGATGATGGGCAAGTGGCGGGCCGAGATGGACACGCTGGAGAATCCGGACCGGGACCCCATCGCGCCGCAGTACGTCGTGTCGGTCCTCGACGAGCTCGCCACCGACGACGCCATCCTGACCTGCGACAGCGGCACCATCGCCACCTGGGCCGCCAGGCACTGGACGATCCGGGGCGGGCGCCAGTTCTACCTGTCGGGCACGCTCGCCACGATGGCGCCGGGGCTGCCGTACGCCATCGCCATGCAGCACGCCTTCCCGGGCCGCCAGGTCATCGCGTACGTCGGCGACGGCGGCTTCTCGATGCTGATGGCCGAGTTCCTGACGGCGGTGCAGCACCGGCTGCCGGTCAAGGTGATCATCAACAACAACAACTCGCTCGGCCAGATCCTGTGGGAGCAGATGGTGCTCGGCTACCCGGAGCACGGCGTGCGCTATCCCGAGCCCGAAGCCGACTTCTCGGCCTGGGCCCGGTCGTGCGGCGGATTCGCGGCCAAGGTCGTCAAGGCGGAGGACGTGGCCCTGACGATCGGGCAGGCGCTCGCGTACGACGGTCCGGCGCTGGTGGACGTGGACGTCAACCCGAACGAGCCGCCCATGCCCGGCAAGGTCTCCTACGAGCAGGCGAAGAACTTCGCGCAGGCGTTCCTCAAAGGGCAGCCGCACAAGGCCGCCATCGCCACCACCCTGTTCAAGGACCGGATCCAGCGGATGGGGGACTGAGCTCCGCGATGCCCGTCGCCGTGCTCAGCAGCGGATCGATCAGGCGGGGCAGCTCGCGGGCGCGCCGGGACGACAGCACGATGCCCACGGCCGCCACGGGCCGCCCCTCCACGAGGATCGGCGCCGCCGCCGAGCAGGTGCCCAAGGTCATCTCCTCGTACGTCAGCGCGTACCCCTGGGCGCGTACCACCGCCAGCTCCCTGGCCAGCCGCCCCGGCTCGGTGATCGTGTGCGCCGTCGGGCGTTCGAGCCGCCGCGCGAGGTAGGACTGCACGAACCAGTCCGGCTCGTACGCCAGCAGCGCCCTGCCCACGCCCGTCGGGTGCATCGGCAGCCGGCCGCCGGTCCTGGAGACGATGGGCACCGCCCGCCTGCCGTAGACCTTGTCCACGTAGAGCACCTCGAGCCCGTCGCGGACGGCCAGGTGCACGTTCTCGCCCGTGCTCGTGAACAGCTCCTGCAGCCACGGATGCGCCAGCTCCTGGAGCGGCGGGGGCGCGAGCTGGCCCAGCTCCCACAGCCGCATCCCGATCCGCAGCCGCCCGTCGGGCGCGCGGCTCAGCGCCTGCCGGCCCTCCAGCTCGGCGACCAGCCGGTGCGCCGTGCTCAGCGGCAGGCCGCTGCGCCTGGCCACCTCGGTCAGCGTGAGCTGCGGATGCGCCGGGTCGAACGCGCCCAGGACGGCCAGCACCTTGGACGTCACCGAACGCCCGGGGTCGCGCGATCCGCCTGCCATGGAGCCATTCTTCCACTGAGCGGAAGGGAGATCTCGGCCAAAGCGCGGTGGAGGCAGGATGCTTTCCCTCATGCGAACTCAGGTCGGGATCATCGGCGCGGGCCCCGCTGGCCTGCTCCTCTCCCATCTGCTCCACCTGCGCGGCATCTCCTCCGTGGTGCTGGAGAAGCGCAGCCGCGAGTACGTCGAGCGGCGGGTGCGGGCCGGGGTGCTGGAGCAGGGCACGGTGGACACGCTGGTCGAGGCGGGCGTCGGCGAGCGCATGCTGCGCGAGGGGCTGCCGCACCACGGCATCGAGCTCAGGTACGGCGGCGCGGGCCACCGCATCGCGTTCGAGAGGCTCGTGCCGGGCAGGTCCATCACCGTGTACGGCCAGCAGGAAGTGGTCAAGGACCTGATCGCGGCCAGGCTCGCGGCGGGCGGCGACGTGCGCTTCGAGGTCGAGGACGTGGCCCTGCACTCGCTGGAGTCGGATCCGTACCTCACCTTCGGCGGCGAGCGGCTCGACTGCGACGTGATCGCCGGCTGCGACGGCTTCCACGGCGTGTCCAGACCGGCCGTCCCCGACGGCGTCCTGAACGTCTACGAGCGGGACTATCCCTTCGCCTGGCTGGGCATCCTGGCCAGGGTCGCGCCCTCGTCGAAGGAGCTCATCTACACCAGGACCGAGCGCGGCTTCGCGCTGCACAGCATGCGCTCGCCCACCGTCAGCCGCTTCTACCTGCAGGTCCCGCCCGACGCCCGGGTGGAAGACTGGCCGGACGAGCGGATCTGGGCCGAGCTGAAGGCGCGGCTGGAGAGCGTGCCCGGCTTCACGCTGGCGACCGGCGAGATCATGGAGAAGGGCGTCACGCCGATGCGGGCGTTCGTGGCCGAACCCATGCAGTACGGGCGGCTCTACCTGGCCGGGGACGCCGCGCACATCGTGCCGCCGACCGGCGCCAAGGGGCTCAACCTGGCCGTGGCCGACGTCCGCGTGCTGACCGAGGCGCTGGCCGCGTACTTCGCGGACGGCTCGACCGAACTGCTCGACGGCTACTCCGCCGCGTGCCTGAAGCGGGTGTGGCGGGCGCAGCACTTCTCGTGGTGGATGACGACGCTGCTGCACACGTTCGAGGAGGACGACCCGTACGCGCGGCGGCTGCAGCTGTCGTACCTCGACTACGTCACCTCGTCGGAGGCGGCGGCGACCACCCTGGCGGAGAACTACGTGGGGCTGCCGTGATACATCGGAGTTCACAGGTCGGAGGCTTCTTTGAGTGCTGACGGCGGCCTGCTCGCCCCGGTCTGGGCAGGCACCCGAGCGGAGGAGATCACCTCGGACGCGGCCTGGCTGCGGGCCATGCTGGAGGCCGAGGCGGCGCTCGCCCGCGCGCAGGCCCGGCTGGAGCTCATCCCCGCCGCGGCGGCCGCGGCCATCGACAGGACGGCCGCCGCGCTCGTCCTCGACCCGGCCGACCTGGCCAGGCGCGCCCGCCAGTCGGCCAATCCCGTCGTCCCGCTCGTCTCGGACCTCCGGCGGGCGGTGCCGGGCGCGGCCTCGTACGCGCACCTGGGGGCGACCAGCCAGGACATCCTGGACAGCGCGGCCATGCTCGTGGCCACGCGGGCGGTACGTGCCGTCGTGGGCGACCTGAGCGCGATCATGCGGGAGCTCTGCGAGCTGGCCGAGCGGCACAAGGGCACGGTGATGGCCGCGCGGACGCTGGGGCAGCAGGCGGTGCCGACCACGTTCGGGCTGAAGGCGGCGGGGTGGCTGGCCGGGCTCCTGCGCGCCCGCGACCGGCTCCGCGAGCTGCGCCTGCCGGCCCAGCTGGGCGGCGCGGCCGGCACCCTGGCCGCCGTCGCCGAGCGGGCGGAGGCCGGTCCCGCCACCGCGCTGCTGCTCGTCGAGGTGTTCGCGGAGGAGATCGGGCTGGCGGCCCCCGCGGTCCCGTGGCACGCCGAGCGCTCCGCCGTCACCGAGCTGGGCGCCGCGCTCGCCGGCACGGCCCAGGCGCTCGGCAAGCCGGCCACCGACATCGTGCTCATGGCGCAGACCGAGGTCGGGGAGGTGGCCGAGTCGTCGACCGGCGCTTCGTCGGCCATGCCGCAGAAGCGCAACCCGGCGCTCTCCGTTCTCGTGCGGTCGGCCGCGCTCCAGGTGCCCGCGTACGCGCAGGTGCTGGGGCAGGCCGGCGAGCACGAGCGGGCCGCGGGGGCCTGGCAGGCGGAGTGGCTGCCGCTGCGCGAGGCGCTCCGGCTCACGGGCGGCGCGGCCGAGACCGCGGCGGAGCTGGTGGCCGGGCTGCGGGTGTTCCCCGACCGGATGCGCGCCAACGCCGACCTGGCCGGCGGGCGCCTGGTCGCCGAACGCCTCTCCGCCCACCTCGACCCGCGGACACTCAAGCGGGTCCTGTCAGCGGAGGGCCCGCTACGGGAGGCCCTGGCCGCGGAGGGTCCCTTGCGCGACGCCATGGCCGCTGTCCCGGACGAGCTGCTCGATCCGGAGGCTTACCTGGGCGCGGCGGCTGAGCTGGTTGATCGCATTCTCGCCACCTATCGGGAGCAACCGTGAAACTTCACCACCGCGTCGACGGCCCCTCCGACGCGCCGCTGCTGGTGCTCGGGCCCTCGCTCGGCACCACGATGGAGATCTGGCAGCCCCAGCTCCCCGCGCTCACCGACTCCTGGCGGGTCCTCCGGTACGACCTGCCGGGCCACGGCGGCTCGCCGGCGGCCGCTGCCGGGTTCACGGTCGACGACCTGGCGCAGGCCGTACTCGATCTCGTCGAGCCCGAGCGGTTCGCGCTCGCCGGCATCTCGCTCGGCGGCGCGATCGCCACGACCATCGCGGCGCGCGCCCCGCACCGGGTGCGCAAGCTGGTGCTGTGCTGCACGTCGGCCAGGTTCGGCGAGCCGGGGCCGTGGCTGGGGCGGGCGGCGCTGGTGCGCGGCAAGGGGGTGGCGGCCCTCGTTCCGACGCTCAAGGCCCGCTGGTTCACGCCCGGCTTCGACGGCCAGTGGGTCTTCGACCAGCTGGCAGGGGTGGACGCCAAGTCGTACGCCGCCTGCTGCGAGGCCGTCGCCGCCTTCGACCTGACGCGCCGCCTGGGGGAGATCACCGCGTCCACGCTGGTCATCGCCGGCGCCCAGGATCCGGCCACGCCGCTCGACCAGGCGCTCACGCTGGCCGAGAACATCCCGGGAGCGTCCCTGACGGTGGTGCCGCATGCCTCCCACCTGGCCAACGTGGAACGCCCCGAGGCGGTCACCGCGGCCGTCGTCGGCCACCTGTCAGGCGAGCGATCGTCTCCTGCCGTGGACGATGACCTGGCGGCAGGGATGCGCACCAGGCGCGAGGTGCTCGGGGACGCGCACGTCGATCGGGCGGTCGCCGCCACCACGGACTTCACCCAGGACTTCCAGGAGCTGATCACCCGCTACGCCTGGAACGAGATCTGGAACCGGCCCGGCCTCGACCGGCGCACCCGCAGCTGCGTCACGCTCACCGCGCTGGTGGCGCGCGGGCACCTGGACGAGCTCGCCATGCACGTCCGCGCGGCTTTACGCAACGGCCTCACGCGGGACGAGATCAAGGAAGTGCTGCTCCAGACGGCCGTCTACTGCGGGGTCCCGGCCGCCAACGCCGCCTTCGCGGTGGCCCGCCGCACCCTCGCCGAAATCGACGCGGAGGGCCGCTGACCTTGGGAGATGCTTTACAGTTAGTTGGTGGTCTTTGAGGAAGGGTGGGCGGCTACGCCCCTGCGCTGGCTGATGAACACGCTGGGCGACGCACAACTCGCCCAGATGGACCGCGACCCGGGCCTGGTGGCCGCGGTCGACCAGCACGCCGCCGTGCTGCGTGACGCGATCCCGCTCGACCGGGAGACGCTGGGCGACTACCTGCTCGGCTTCCTCGACGAGCTGCGGCAGCGCGGCTGGATCTTCACCGGCGAGCCGGACGCGGCCGCGCTCCGGCTGACGGCCGTCTGCTGGCTGGCCCGCGAACTGGGCTTCCTGGAAGACGGCCTCCCCGCCTGACCCGCCCGGTTCTTGCACGTTGCCGCGCCGTGCGGCGGACGCCGTGCCCCCGAGCGGGGCGCCCGCCGAGCGCGGTCACTCCGGAGGCATCTCGCTGCGCGGCGGCATGTCCGTACGCGGCGGCATGTCCGTGCGCGGGGGCATCTCGGAGCGCGGCGGGGTGGTCGTGGCCGCCGGGCCTGTGCGGATGGGGGTCGTCTCCTCCGACATCGCCCGCGCGTCCTCGCGGCCCCGCTGGTACGCCTCCGCGTGCGCCCTCGCCTGCGGCGCCTCCCGCTCGATGCGGCCCAGCCAGCGCTCCCAGCGCTGCTGCATCGGCCGGACGAGCCCGCCGCCGAAGCCGATCGCCGCGATCGCGCCGAGGGTGGCGAGCACCGTGACCAGCACCGGCGTCGTGACGGTCGTGGCCACGCCGATCTGGTTGAGCGCCGCGATGATGCCCAGGGCCCAGATGAAGACCGAGGCGGCCGTCGCCAGCCAGCGGCCGTACGAGAGCCCGCCGAGCATCCCCTCGACGATGTCCCTGACGCCCTTGGCGACCGCACCCGCGACCACGATGATCACGATGGCCACCAGTGCCAGAGGCAGCCAGGCGACCACGCCGTTCAGCATCGACGAGATCGGGTTGGGCCCGAACACGCTGAAGGCCAGCTGCAGGGTGACCAGCAGGATCGCGTAGAAGACGATCTTGGCGAGCAGGCTGCTGGCGTCGTACTTACTGCGCTCCAGCCACCGTTGCACACCGCTGCGCTCCACCGCCCGGTCGAAGCCGACGCGTTCGAGAATCTTGTCGACGATCTTCTCCAGCGCCTTGGCCACGAAGTAGCCGATGACGAGAATCACCAGCATCGCGACCAGCTTCGGAACGAATGTCGCGATCGCCCGCCAGGCGTCTGAAAGGCCTTGGCCTATGTTGATGTCCACGGTTTCCTCCTCTGAGGAGCCAATGCAACGGCGCTACCCGTACCGAATCGGTGTATGCACGCAGCGCAGTCGAAACTTCGCACAAGGCGACATCGCATCCGGGCGGTCGCTAGGGTGACCGCCATGCACCGCAGCCGGATGTCCGCCCTCCTCATCGACACCCCCGCGTCCGAGGCCGCGCAGGCGGCGACGTTCTGGGCGGGGGTGCTCGGGGCCACCGCGAGCCCGCTCCCCGGGGACGAGCAGTTCACCTCGCTGCACGGAGCCGTTCCCGGCCTCGACGTGGCCGTCCAGGCGGTGGACGACGCACCCCGCTTCCACGTCGACATCGAGACGGACGACGTCGAGGCCGAGACCCGGCGGCTGGTGGCGCTCGGGGCGACGGAGGTGTCGCGGTGGCAGGAGTGCCGCATCCTGCGGGCGCCCGGCGGTCACGTGCTCTGCGTGCTGCCGGTGGAGAGCGACCGGTTCGAGGCGGAGGCGAAGACCTGGCCCTGATCCCGGGTCAGGACGGGTTCAGGGCCGGACATGACCGCCACGCCGGAGCTCCTGGCCCCCTTCACGGCAGAGGGCAAGATCGCGCTCCTGACGCATGCCGGCAGGCCTCGTCAGTCGAGTCGCGGCGCGGCCAGGGCGGCAAGCACCCGCTGCCGCAGCAGCTCGTACTGCTCGCGGCACCGGCGCGGCGCATCCGGTGGCCGTTGCTGTACGCGACCCCCGGTGACGATCTCGCCGGGTTGGAACTGATCGGAGGTGAAGTCCACCTCGGTGCCGTCAGGCAGCCGATTCCAGTAGTGGTTCCAGACCTTGGCCCCGCCGACATGGACCTCGCCAAGGATCAGGTCGCCTCCGAGTAAGTCCTGCACCACCAGCGCCGTTGTCCCGCACTGGCTCCTTGCCGGGTTGTCAGGTCGCCACTGTTCGCGGCTTACGGGATCGCAGGTGTCAGGCCCCCAGGCGGCCCGCAGTAACGGCCGCAACAGTTCCACGTTCAGCATCGTGAGAGTGTCGCAGAGAGGTACGACACATCTGCGGCGCGACTGATGTGCATATACGTCTGATCGGCCGACGGAACGCCGCGGGTCAACGATTCGCAGCCGGCTTGGCGAGGCCGCGGAGAAGAGGTTTGCCGCCGGGGTCATGCCGGCCCGAGAAAAGTGATTGCCTCGGGGACAGAGCTCATGTTGGCTGTGCGGCATGGCTGAACTGCGTACCGATCGCCTCATCTTGCGCCGATGGCGTGACTCCGACCTTGCACCGTGGGCGGCGATGAATGCCGATCCCGAGGTCCGGGAGCACTTGGGCGACCTGCTTACCCGCGAACAGAGCGATGCCTCCGTGGCGCGATTTCAGGCCGAGTTCGACCAGCGAGGCTACGGGTGGTGGGCGGTTGAGGTGGCGGCCACGGGCGAGTTCATCGGCTTCGCAGGCTTGGACGAAGTGGACGACCACATGCCGTTCACAGGAGTGGAGATCGGCTGGCGGCTCGCTCGCTCGGCCTGGGGCCAGGGCTACGCCACCGAGGCCGCGCTGACAGTCCTGGCCCACGGCTTTGACGCTCTTGAGCTTCCTGAGATCCTCGCTGTCACAACGGCCACCAACCTTCGTTCCCAGGCGGTGATGCGCCGGATCGGCATGACCAGGGACCCTGCCGACGACTTCGACGACCCCACCCAGCCCGAAGGGCCACTGCGTCCGAACGTGCTGTACCGCATCGCCCGTGGTGCGAGGATCTGACGTTCTCCGCTGGGCTCGTTTGATCACGTTGGTTGCGGCGGCGACGGGGCGTCTGCCCCAGCGGCTGCCTCTCTCGCTGCGGATGCGGGCGCGTTCCTTGCGTCGGGCGGCGGGTCGCGGTCCTGGCGGCGCTTGCTCGGGCTGTCACGGGGAGAACCGCTCCGGGCGGAAGTCCGCAAGCATCTCATCTCTCTCCCCGCTGAGGATCTCCGAAGCAAGCAGCCGGCCGATCACCGGCCCGAGCGTGATACCGCTGTGGGAGACGGCCTCGTAGTAGCCCGGCACCGACGGCACCGCTCCCACCGACGGGAACCCGTCGGCCGGGATCGGCCGGTTGGCCACCCGGGTCTGTACGATGCGGGAGTCGCCGAGCTCGGGAACGACCTGCCGCGCCGATTCGTGGAGCAGCCGTGCGAGTTCCGCTGGATCTTCGCCTGTGTCGATGAGTGCGTCGATCTCGCGGCTGTGAAGGACCATCGACGCCTCTCCGTCAGGGCGGATCTCGATGTGAGGCGCGTGCATGACCCGGCGGACCGGGACCTGAGCACAGCCGATCCGGGTGACGACGCCGGGCTCCCTGCGCATCGGCAAGTGCCGTGCGACGAGCCCGGCGATGTGGGAGGCGCTGGGGCCCGCTGCGTTCACGACGATGTCGACGTCGAGACTGCTCCCATCCGATAAAGCGACTGTCCGGATGCTCCCGTCGGCACCGGTGCCGATGTCACGGACCGCGGTGCCGAACCGGTGCTCGGCGCCGGCCGCGACGGCCTGGCCGACCAGGCGGCCGACGAGATGACGTCCATGCACCCAGGCCTCGTCGGGGTAGACCACGACCGGAGCCTCGTCGGGCATCGTGAGAGCTGGTTCGAGGTGGCGGCGCACCTCGGCCCCCGTGCGCACCTCGACCCGGTAGTCCCAGCCGGCCAGCAGTCCGGCTGTCTCCAGGAGCTTCGCCTCCGCGGCGGGATCGTCTGTCCAGCGCAGGTGGCCGCTGGGATACCACCATGAGTCCGGCCCGATGGCACCGGCAAGCTCTCGGTACGCCGCCATGCCTGCGACGTTCAGGTCGAAGTAGGACCTGCGCACGGTCTTGTTGCTGGCATTGACCCACGAGAAAGACCAGTTCGTGACGCCTTCGCCCGGCTGGCCTGCGTCGATGAAGACGACCTCGGCGCCGTGCCGGGACAGGTGCCAGCCGACGCCGGCCCCGAGGATGCCCACTCCGATGACGGCAACACGTTCAGTCCGCTTCACGGACCCGATGCTCACGAACGCCCCCTTTCAGGGCACGGATGAACTCTCATTTCTAACATGCAAGCGTGTGAAACGTGATCACTATGAACAGGACAGGCAAAGGGCTTAGGAATGGGGTGCCGGAGCGGCCGGGCGCGGTGCCTCCTTTATGAGGCAGGATCCGAGCGCCGCAGTTGGCCGCGAAGCCTCTCCAGCCCGGCCGCGACCTCACTGACCTGCTCAGGCTGCCGGACACACCAATCGGAGACATCGTCGAACCAGCGGTTCCAGATGGAGCCGACCGCGTCCGCGGTGATCTCCTCCTCTCCGCACACGAGAGCCGCGAGATCGCCCACCTCGGGGTCGTACTCGTCCTCGGGAGCGCCCATCTCCAGCAGACCTTCGGGGTCGTACTGGTTGATCAATAAACGCACGGCGGCGGCGATCTGATCATCGGTCATGACTCCAGCATGCCGCAGTACGGCCGTCTTCGCCGACGGATCCGTCTGCCGGCCCCGCGATGGGCATGACCCCCCCACCGGGGTGCAGCTGCTCATCCTTCTGTGGCGTAACGGGGCGACCAGCCACAGCGACCTGCGCCGGACGCTGGGCATCGACGGTGCGAGCGTCGCCCGGCTGGTCAAGGAGTTCGAGGCCGAAGGGCTCGTCGGCCGGCGTCTGGACCCGGCGGACAACCTGCGGGCCGCCGCCCGACGCATGTACGACGCGTTCAACGCCCATGACCACGCGGCCGCGGCGGAGATCTTCACGGCGGACTTCTACAGCCACCGTTCGGAGAATCTCAGTGATCCTCGTTCCTGATTCGTCGGCGCCTACCTCGATTGCTCGAGGTCTTACATCGCCTCCACAGGCGTTTACCGTCTCCAGGGAACTGCCCGGCGACGTCGAGCTAAGCCGCTCTCTCGAGATCCATGGCTTCGAGGAGGTTGCGGGCGGCGTTGACGTCCCGGTCATGCTCGAGGCCGCACCCGCACGTCCACACGCGGTCGGCGAGGGTGAGATCCCGGTTGATCGACCCGCAGCCGCCGCACAGTCTCGAGGACGGAAACCAGCGGTCGGCCGCCCACACGGCCGACCCGTACCACGCGGTTTTGTACTCGAGTTGGCGGAAGAACTCGCCGAACCCCAGATCGGAGATCGCCCTGGCAAGCCGCCGGTTGGCCACCATCCCGGCGACATTGAGCGTTTCCACGGCGATGGCCCGCTTGGATCTCGCGAGCATCGTCGTGGTCTTGTGCAGGAAGTCTGCCCGCCGGTTGGCCACCTCGAGGTGAACTCTGCCGAGCCGCTTGACGGCCCTGGCTCGGTTGGACGAGCCGGGCTTCTTGCGCGCCACCACCTTGCCCGCCTTGCGGAGTTTGCGCAGCGCGGCCTTGAGCGGCTTGGGAGCGTGGATCTCGGTGACGGTGCCGTCGTCGTCCACCACCGTGGCGAACGTCTTCACCCCGACATCGACACCGCACGCCGGGGCGTTGGCCGCGACGGCGCGCTTGGTGTTGATGTCGGCGCGGTCGATCTCGAGCTGGAACGACACCCACCAACGCCTGGCCTGCTCCCGCACCGTCGCCCCGATGACACGGGCGCGACCATCGGCTATGCGGTCGGTGAGCCACGACATGTCCTCGAGGGTGCGCACCTTGCCGACGCCAGGCAGACGGACGACTCGAGCCGATTCGGGGCGGGCGCGGTCGGCGTCGTAGCGGAACCTCGAGCCGTGCTTCCTTTTCCGCCAGGCGGGGAAGCCGACCTTGCGGCCCTTGCGCTTGCCGGAACGGGAGTCGAAGAAGTTCTTGAAGGCGGCGGCGCGGACCCGGCACGCCTCCTTCGGCACCCTCGAGGACAAGCCTTCCTCGCCAAACCAGGGGTAGCGCCTGCGGTGCTCGAGACGCCACAGCCGCTCGAGCGCCGGAGCGGACCACGGGACAGGAGTCAACTCCTTGTCGGGCACGCCGTAGGTCTTCTCCGCCTCCCGCTGGGCGAGTGCGGCCTTCACCTTTTCGAGGCAGAAGTTCTCCACCACCCGCGACAACCCCGCGTGCCGGCCGAGCCGGGCACGCTGCTCGAGCGTCGGCGCAAGCTCCACACGGAAACCCTGACGGGCGATCACGCAGCCTCACCAGTCACGCGCATCGCGGCCTTGGCGCGCAGCGCGGCGGAGCGGTGGCCGTACAGCCGGGCGCAGAACGAGGTGAGCACCTCGGTCATGTCCCTGACAAGGTCGTCGTCCACTTCGGCATCGTCAAGGACCACGATGCGACGGCCTGTGGCCTCGAGCGCGGCCGTCAGATGTTCCAGCCCGAACCTGGTCAGCCGGTCGCGGTGCTCCACCACGATCGTGGTCACCGCCGGGTCGCGCAGCAGCCGGGCCAGTTTCGGCCGCTTGCCGTTCAGGCCCGAACCGATCTCGGTGACCACCTCGGCCACCGCAAGGCCCATACCGGTCGCCGCAGTGACCACGCGCCCGGTCTGCCGCTCGAGGTCGCTCTTGTGGTCGGCGGAGGACACCCGGCAGTACGCCACGGTCCGCTCCGACGGTTCGGCGTGCTGCTCGAGCACCAGGTACCGGCCGGTGGCGGTCTTGGTGACGGGGACGGGCATCTTGCCGTCCCGCGCCCATTGCCAGGCGGTCTGGTAGTGCACGCCGTTCCGCCGCGCCCACTCGGAAAGCTTCACGCATAGATGATCTGGATGAGAGCTTAGAAATACTGATGATTTCGCCCAACAGCTAACTACCCTATGGGCACGACCAGGCCGGACAGTGTCACCCGCTCGTGGGAGCGGTTCCACGAGACGTTCCCTGATGCCCGAGTCGTGGTTGAGGACATGATCGTCGAAGGGGGCACGGTCGCCGTCCGCACGAGTGTGCACGGCATTCCCGGTACGCAGCCGCCGACCATGCTGGAGATGTTCCGAGTGCGCGACGGGCGCATCGCCGAGCTGTGGGGGCTGTCCTCGCTGAGACGCGACTCTTAGACGGCGTGGCGGTATGACGGCATTGGCAAGGCAAGGTGCACGGGTGCCGTCTCGCGGTGGGTGTACGCCCCGCGACAGGTCGGACCTCCACGGCCGCATCGGCCGGCGACCGCGTTCGCTTGGTGGATCGCGCGGTCGAGGTCGAAGCTCGGTTCAGCGCGGCCCGCACAGCTTGCCGTGGCGCAAAGCCGCGTGACCGGGCAAGTCACGCAGACCGCGAAGCCACGTATCCTTCCCCCGTGGGACTGCGGTTCAAGACGCGCGAGTCGGACTCGGCGTGGGTCGACACCGTGTGGACCTGCACGAGCGAGCACGTCACTGCAATGACGTCCATCGCGGGCGTGCGTTGGGGTCTGGTGTTCTGGGAACACGCCGGTCGGTCGTACGCGGGCATCACAGGTCCCGAGACCCGGACCAGCACGGCGCCGGTGCCGGAGGGAGCGACCTTTACCGGCATCGAGTTCGCCGTGGGCACCTCGTTGCGGTCCGTGCCCACGCCGGCGCTGGTCGACGGGGGCATCGCGCTCCCCGACACCACGCGCCGGACGTTCCGGCTGGACGGCGCACGTTGGGAGACGCCCGGCCCTGACGACGCCGAGGCTCTGGTCGAGAGTCTCGTCCGGGCCGGGATCGTGCTCCGCGACCTGCTCGTCACCGACGTGGTGCGGGGTTACCGGCCGGTCGTCTCGGGGCGCACGGTCGAACGCCGGTTTCGCGCCGCGACTGGACTGACGCGGGGCGCGATCCGGCAGATCGAGCGGGCCCGCATCGCGGCGCAGCTGCTGTCCGCCGGCGACCCCGCCGCCGACGTCGTTGCCAAGCTTGACTACTTCGACGAGCCGCACCTGGCCCGGGCATTGCGCTCCTACATCGGACGCACCGTCAGGCAGCTGCGCGAGGGCGCCGGCGGTGCGATCGCCCTCGACCTGGATCAGCGCTTGACGTCGTAGACGAGCTTGAGGATCCCGTTCGAGTAGCTCTCCGATTCCCGTAGCGTCAGCATGTGCTTGTCTCGGTCGGCCCGGCCGAACAGGCTCTTCCCGGCACCGAGCAGCACGGGGAAGACGAGCAGGTTGTACTGGTCGATCAGGCCCGCGTCCGACAGCCGCCGGGCCAGCTCCGCGCTCCCGTGGATGAAGATCGCGCCGCCTTCGCCCTCCTTGAGCGCGGCGACGTCCTCGGTCGAGCGCAGGATCGTGGTCGGCCCCCACCCGTTGACGATGGCGTCGTCAGAGAACGTGGTCGACACCACGTACTTGGGCAGCTCCTTGTAGTCGGCGTGGTCCTGCGAGCCGGGCCAGAACGCCGCGAACACCTCGTAGCTGCGGCGGCCGAACATCAGCGCCGTCGTGTCGGTGAGCTCCTCGCCCTTCAGCGACCAGGCTTCAGGGACGAACTCGAGGTCCTTGAACACCCACCCGCCGCTGCGGTGTTCTTCCCCCGGCCCGCCGCCGGGCGAGTCCACGACGCCGTCGAGCGACATGAAACCGGTGTAGACCAATTTACGCACTGTGCCGTCTCCTCATGCTCGGGCGAACTGCCGGGTCCACGCTAGATCACAGCGGCGGTAGCCGTCTTGGACGGAAACGACAGCGGGTCCGGAACGCGTATCTGAACGGCGCCGCGACCGGCTCTTCCTTGGCCAGCGTGAGAGTTGGTCCACCCATCGAAGCGGGCCCCGATACGCCTGATCAGTGCGGCTCCCGCTACCGGCGAGGACAGTGCCGTGCCCGCTGCAAGCGCAACAAGCGGTACGGCAAGCCGACGCCCCGGGCGCTCCCGTGGCCCATGCGCGGCGTGCACCGGGTCGGCGAGACGCTGCTGTTGCGCGTTGACGGGGTCGGGGTGAGGGTGAGAGATGCGGTGTCCTGGCTCGACTTCCTGTGGGAAGACGCCAGGCTGACCGACCGGATCGTCACCGCCGCGCTGTTGCAGGCGGAGCTGGAGGAGGCGCCGGTCGAGCTCACCGACGCCCACGTCACAGACCTTGCTCGAGGTGATCTCCACTCGAGACTCAGTGCTGGACGTGGCCACGCGACGCCGCGTCGAACAGCTGCGTCACAGGGAGGAGCGGTGCTTCCTGGAGGTGGACGCGGCCACGCTCGTGGCGTTGTGGGCGGCCGTGGTCGCGCCGGCGGCGGTGTTCGCGGAAAATGCCGTTGCGTTCGTACGGCATGCCGATATCAGGCGTGATCAGCTCGGAACAAAACAAGAAGCCCCAGGCTCTCGGCACCCTCTTCGTCCGGCAGCATGGGAAAGAAGGCGTTTTTGATCGTAGGGTGGTGGACCCGGAACCTCGCTTGAGCGTCGGGCGTTTCCTGCATGTCACCTCTCGATAGAAGGAAAGCGATGCTGAACATGGGCCTCCCGGAACTTATCCAGCTGCTTGTGATCGTCGCCGTGGTGGTCATCGTTGTTCGGCTGGTAGTCCGCCGCCGAAGGTAGAGGCGCTCGGTCGAAGTCCTTCTGTCCTGGCCTGCTTGGGACGCCATCGCACTCGAACGGCAAGCCGCAGCCAGTCAAGCGACTCATGCCAGATCGGTCCATCACGGGTCAGCACAAAGTCATCACCGGTGCTGACAACAACGATGATCAACCGGGAACAACAAGAAGCCCCAGTCTCTCGGCGTGTGCCGTGAGCTGGGGCTTTAACTCCTGTTTGACCAGGTCAGACCTGATCTGCTATGGAGCATGGTGGACGATACTGGGATTGAACCAGTGACCTCTTCCGTGTCAGGGAAGCGCTCTCCCGCTGAGCTAATCGTCCATATTGAGTTAGAACTCAGAGCGGAAGACGGGATTCGAACCCGCGACCCTCACCTTGGCAAGGTGATGCTCTACCACTGAGCCACTTCCGCGTTGGTGCTGCTTTTACTTTAGCGGATCCCGAGGGGTCCGCCGGCCAGGCCGAGGTGGAGACGGGATTTGAACCCGTGTAGACGGCTTTGCAGGCCGCTGCCTCGCCTCTCGGCCACTCCACCAGGAGTCTTGCTCCGAGCGGAAGACGGGATTCGAACCCGCGACCCTCACCTTGGCAAGGTGATGCTCTACCACTGAGCCACTTCCGCGTGAACCCCGGGCGACGTGCGCCGGGCCACGGGAAAACCATATCGCCTTCCCGGAGTGCCCGTGCGCAGCAGACGGCCCGCGGAGCCAAATTCACTGGATCAGGCGGACGTCCTTGGCCATCACGAACATCACCCGGTGGCCGAGCTGAATCTGGTAGTAGCGGAGATCGCCGGTGGTGGTGACGTGTTTGGCCGGGCTGAAGGCGCCGGCGGCGTAGTAGGAGCCGGTGACCGTGCCGCCCACCGTGTACTGCTGGCCGGGGCCGATCTTGTACGGGAGCGGCGCCAGCGGCTGGTAGGACGCCAGCTTGTAGGCGGACTTCTCCGGATACGCACGGCCGTACACCTTGGTGCCGGCCTTGAGCGGAGTGATCACAGGGCCCTTGGCGGGGACGGCGGCGGGGTTCGAGGGCGGGTTGTGGAACCAGGCCTTCTGGCCCAGGTACCAGATGGCCGTCCAGTCGCCCTGCCGGCCGGCCACGGCGTAGCGCTGGCCGGTGGAGGCGCGGGCGCTGTGGTCGTACACGCTGTACGTGCCCGGCTTGCCCGGATGCTTGCCGGGGTCGCTGACCAGGGGAGACGACTCGCTGGGTTGCGTGTGGAGCCAGACCGTGGCGGCGCCGTGCTCCGGGCAGTCCTTGTCCGGTTTGCCGGAGGCGCAGCCGGTGAAGCGGGAGTGGTTCTCGCCGTACGACGGGCGGATCATGATGGAATCGCCGTCCTTGGCTTCTTTGAGTGGCTTGCCCATCAGGTCGAAATAGTGGGCCCAGTCCCAGTACGGCCCGGGATCGCCGTGCATGCCCGGGACGGCCTTCGGGGTGGGGCCGGGCACGTTGTCGTGGCCGAGGATGTGGGCGCGGTTGAGCGGGATGTCGTACTTGTCGGCCAGGTATTTGACCAGTTTGGCGGACGAGCGGTACATCGCCTCGGTGTACCAGGTGGCCCCTTGGGCCAGGCGGCCTTCGTGCTCGATCCCTATCGAACGGGTGTTGACGTCCCAGTTGCCCGCGTGCCAGGCGATGTCGTTCGTCGGCACGTGCTGGGCGACATGTCCGTCGCCGGAGCGGATCGTGTAGTGCCAGCTCACGTACTTCGGATCGTTGATCATGGACGGGATGCCCTTGTAGGACCCCTCGGTGTCGTGGATGACGATGTAGTCGACGGTCCGGGTCCGGCTCAGGTGGTCGTGGTTGCCGTAGTCCCGGTTGCTCTTCTTGCCGAAGCGCTTGTACGCGGCCGGCATCCATTCGCAGGCGAGGGAGGCAGGGCACTCCACGTGCGCGTTCCCGAGCTGTTCGCCAGGGGTCGACAGGGCCGGTACGGGGTCGAGCCGCACCAGGAAGCCGTCGTCGGTGCGGCGTTCGACGCCCTCCCGCATCACCGAGAAGACCTCGTCGGCGAACTGCTGGGCCGCCGCCGCGTCCGCGGTGCCCGAATAGCGGGAGACGGCCTCGTACCAGGCGGAGGGATCGGCGCTCGGGCGGTCCTGGTAGGAGGCGAGGAGGGCGGCGCCGGCCCTGATGTTGGCGGCGGGGTCCTCGCGCAGCGTGGCGGGGTCGGCGCCGATGAGGCGCCCGGCCCGGGGGAGCGTGGCGGGCGGGTCCGCCATGCGCAGCGCCGACAGAGGGGCCGACGGAGGGGCCGACAGGGGGGCTGACAGGGTGGCCGACCGGGTGGCCGACAGGGGGGCCGGACGGGGGCGGGTGTCGGAGGGCGCGTCCACCAGGTGCATCGGCCCGTAGCCGCCCGCCGTGCTGGGCGACCCGCCGTTGGTGTCCCAGCGGGACTCCAGGTACGAGACGCCGAGCAGCACGCTCTCCGGCACGCCGTACTCCCGGGCGGCTGCGGCGAAGTCCGCCTGCCGCTCCGAAACGGCGGGCGCGACGGCGGCCACCGAAGCGGGCACCGAAGCGGGCACCGAAACGGGCACCGAAACGGGCACCGAAACGGGCGCGGCCGCAGGCACAGCGGCGGGCACAGCAGCGGGCACAGCGGAAGGCGAGGTGAGCGTGCCGGTGATCAAGGTGGCGGTGAGCCGGATGTGCATGAGCACTCCCTCGGGAACGTCACGATGCGACTACTCACCGTAGTCATTCCCATGAAAGGGATGTGTCAGACGGGTCGGATGATACGCATGAGATCAGCGAGATCGTCAGCGAATTCGGCATCCCAGTCATCGGGCGTGAGGTGGCCGGCCAGTCGCTGGTGGGCGGGCATGTCGGTCCCTCGGCGGCGCCTGACGTCCCTGGAGGCGTCGGAGAAGCGCCCGCTCACCTCGGACAGCGCGAAGCCCAGCACGAACGTGCTTACCAGCCGCTCGATCCGGGGGACGTCGGCCTCCGGCACGCCCGCGTCGAGCAGCGCCTGATAGGCCAGATCGACCAGCTTGACCCCGTCGGGCGTCACCGAGGTGCGCAGCAGCAGGAGCGGGAAGACCGACGGGTGCGCGCGGGCCAGGCGCCGGATCGCCCACGCGATCGCGCCGAGGCGCTCCTGCCAGGTCTGCCCGGGGTCGTCGGGCACGAGCTCGCCGAGCAGGCGGCCGACCAGGCCGTCGAGCAGCTCATCCTTGTTCCTGAAATATCCGTACAGGGCCATGGGGGTCACCCCGACCCGCTCCGCGACGGCCCGCATGGACAGGGCTTCGAGGCCGCGTTCGTCGGCGATCGCGAGGGCCGCGTCGAGGATTTCCGGCTGCCGGGAGGTCTTGAGCTTCCGCACCACCGCAGTCTACGGTGTAGAGCAGTCTACGCCGTAGACTACGGAAGGAGGCCTCATGCTGAAGGCGGACGGGCTGGTCAAGCGGTACGGCGACGTCACCGCCCTGGACGGCTTCGACCTGCGGGTGGAGCCCGGCGAGATCGCGGGCCTGGTCGGGCATAACGGTGCCGGCAAGACGACGTTCTTCGAGATCGCCGCGGGCCTGGTGCGGGCGGACGCCGGGAGCGTCGCGGCGCGGGGTGAGGTGGGGATGGCGCCCCAGCGGCTCGCCCTCTACCCCAGCGTCACCGTGCGGGAGACGCTGCGGCTGTTCGGCGGGCTCGCCGGGCTGCGGCGGGGCGCCCTGGCCAGGGCCATCGACGTCACGGCGGAGGAGATGGCGCTGACCGGGGTGCTCGACCGGCGCGTGAGCGTGCTCTCCGGCGGCCAGCAGCGCCGCACGCAGGCCGCCACCGCCCTCATGGCGGACCCGGGCGTGCTCCTCCTCGACGAGCCCACGGTGGGCGCCGACCCCGAGACCCGCGCCGCGCTTCTGGCGGCGGTGCGCCGCAGGGCGGACGGCGGCGCGGCGGTCGTCTACTGCACCCACTACCTTCCCGAGCTCACCGAGCTGGGGGCCACGATCGCCGTCGCGCGGAACGGGCGGGTCATCGCGCGGGGCACGGGCGCCGAGCTGCTCAAGGGGCTGCCGGGCGAGGTACGCGTCACGCTGGACGACGACGAGATCACGGTCTCCACCACCGATCCCACCGCCACCCTGGCCGCGCTGCTGCGTGACCTGGACCGCCCGGTGCGCGGCATCGACATCCGCCAGCCGTCGCTCGACGACCTCTATCGGGAGCTGGCCCGTGCCGCGTGACGCCCTGCACCGGATCGCCGTGCTGGCCGCCCACAACGTGCTGCTGCGCAGGCGCGATCCGGCCCACCTGATCAGCTACCTGGTCATGCCCATGGTCCTCATGCTGGTCTTCAAGTCCATGCTGGGCGAGCCGGTCCAGGTCGTCACGGGTCTGCTGGTCATGTTCTCGGTCCTGTCAATGGCGGATGTGGCGGGGGCCGGCCTCGCCGAGCGCACCTGGCACACGTGGGACCGCCTCAGGGCGACCAGGGCCGGTGTGGCGGAGATCATGCTCGGCAAGGCCGTGCCGGTCTTCGCCGTGCTGGTCCTGCAGCAGTCTGTGCTGCTCGCGTACGGGATCGTCGCGGTGGGCATGCGGCCCGCCGGCCCGGTGTGGCCGCTGGCGCTCGCCGTGGCGGCGTGGTGCTTCGCGCTGCTGGGCGTCGGCACCGCGCTGGCGGGCGTGGTGCGCAGCCAGGGCGAGCTGAGCACGCTCTGCAACATCGCGGCGCTGTCGGTCAGCGCGCTCGGCGGCGCGCTCGTGCCGTACTCGATGATGCCCTCCTGGGCGCAGGCGATCGCGCCGGTCTCGCCCGGATACTGGGCGACCACCATGCTGCAGGCCGCCGTCAGGGGTGACGTCGCGGGCGCGGCCGGTCCGGCGGCCGTCCTCGTCGGGCTCGGCCTCGTCGCCGGCGCCTTCGCCTGGTGGCGCTTCGGTAAAGGTTGGGGCCGCAACAGCCTCCTGTAGAGAGCTGTTGGAGTTAAATCCTGCCCGATTTCGGGCAGGATGTTGGCGTGTCTCGTTCCAGATGCGTAGTGTCCTCCTCTGTGTCCACCGCACGGCATCCCTACGAAGATCTCATCGCCCACCTCACCGAGACGACCCCCCTGGGTCCGGGCGCGGCCGCGCGCGTGGTCGCCGACGTGCTGTCGTACTTCTCCGAGTCCGTCGAGGAGTACGTCCGCCGCCGTCACGCGGAGCTGAAGTCGCGCGGCCACACCAACGACGAGATCTTCCCGAGGATCGCCCGCGACTTACACGGTCGCCGAGTAGCGGCACCCGAGCTGTCCCTGCGGCAGCTGCGCAGGATCATTTACGGATGAAGAGGAGACCTCTATGTGCGGAATCGTGGCCTACGTCGGCCCGAGGGAGGCGGCACCCATCCTGCTGGAGGGCATGCAGCGGCTGGAGTACCGAGGCTACGACTCGGCCGGGGTCGTGGTGTCCAACCGAGGGCTCAAGGTGCGCAAGGTCAAGGGCCGCGTGGCCGACCTGGCCAAGGTGATGCCGGCGAGGTTCAAGGGCACCCTCGGCATCGGGCACACCCGGTGGGCCACGCACGGCGTGCCGAGCGACGTGAACGCGCATCCGCACCTGTCCGCCGACGAGCGCATCGCCGTCGTGCACAACGGCATCATCGAGAACGCCGGCGAGCTGCGCGCCAAGCTCCAGGCCGACGGCGTGGAGTTCGCCTCCGAGACCGACACCGAGGTGCTCGCGCACCTGATCGCCCGCGCCGTCGACGAGAACGACACGCTGGAGGAGGCGGTCAGGAAGACGCTCAAGAGCATCGTCGGCACGTACGGCATCGCGGTCATCGACCGCGACCGGCCCGGCGAGGTGGTCGTGGCGCGCAACGGCAGCCCGATCGTGCTGGGCATCGGCGAGAAGGAGATGTTCGCCGCCTCCGACGTGGCCGCGCTCATCCGCTACACCCGTCAGGTCGTCCACCTGGAGGACGGCGAGCTGGCCGTGCTCAAGGCCGACGGCTTCCACACCTTCGCCAGCGACGCCCGCGAGACCGCCAAGGAGCCGCTGACCGTCGACTGGGACGCCGGGCACTACGACACCGGCGGCTACGAGCACTACCTGCTCAAGGAGATCTCCGAGCAGCCCGAGACGATGACCCGCACGATGAGCGGCCGCCTCGACGAGCGCTTCCACGTGGCCCACCTCGGCGGCCTGAACATGGACGCCCGCGAGACCCGTTCCTTCCGGCGGGTGAAGATCATCGGCTGCGGGTCGGCGTACTACTCGGGACAGATCGGCGCGCAGCTCATCGAGGAGCTGGCCCGGATCCCCGCCGACGCCGAGCCGGCCAGCGAGTTCCGCTACCGCAACCCGGTCGTGGACCCCGACACGCTCTACGTCGCGATCAGCCAGTCGGGGGAGACCTACGACACGCTCGCCGCCGTGCAGGAGCTCAAGCGCAAGGGCGGCCGCGTCATCGGCATCGTCAACGCGGTCGGCAGCGCCATCGCGCGCGAGGTGGACGGCGGCATCTACCTGCACGCGGGGCCCGAGGTGTCGGTGGCCTCGACCAAGGCGTTCACCTCGACGTCGGTGGCGTTCGCGCTGCTCGCGCTCCACCTGGGCAGGGTGCGCGACCTGTCGCCCGCCGACGGGCGGCGCATCGTGGAGGGCCTGCGCCGGCTGCCGGGGCAGATCGAGGAGATCCTCGCGCAGGGCGACAAGATCGCCGAGCTGGCGCAGAAGTACGCCAAGCACCCGAGCATGATGTTCGTGGGCCGCGTGCGCGGCTACCCGGTGGCCAGGGAGGGCGCGCAGAAGCTCAAGGAGATCTCGTACGTCCACGCCGAGGCGTACCCGGCCAGCGAGCTCAAGCACGGGCCGCTCGCGCTGATCGGCCCCGAGATGCCGACGGTCGCGATCGTCCCCGACGACGAGCTGCTCGACAAGAACCTCACCACGCTCGGCGAGATCCGCGCGCGCGGCGGCCAGGTGGTCATGGTCGGCCACCGCGAGCCGGACGCCAAGCTGGCCGACGACGTGATCGTGATCCCCAAGAACGAGATCGAGCTCGACCCGATCCTGCTCACGATCCCGTTGCAGCTGCTCGCGTACCATGCCGCGGTGGCGCTCGGCCGCGATGTGGACAAGCCGCGCAATCTAGCCAAGAGTGTCACGGTCGAATAAAGAGGCCAATTTGGCCTCAAACCTCGTTATCTCGCTGCGGACGGCATAAATTCGATATGTGCGGCAGTTCGACCATGAGACGCCCAATCTCGCACGCATGTACGACTACATGCTCGGCGGGAAGGACAACTTCGCGGTCGACCGCCTGGCGATCGAGCAGCTCGCCGAGCTGATCCCGGAGGCGGTCCCGCTGGCCCGCGCGAACCGGGCGTTCCTCCAGCGCGCCGTGCGCTACGTCGCCGCCGCCGGGGTGCGCCAGTTCCTCGACCTGGGCAGCGGGCTGCCGACCCAGGGCAGCGCGCACGAGGTGGCGCCGGAGGCCAGGGTCGTCTACGTCGATCACGATCCGGTCGTCGCCGCACACGCCAAGGCCCTGCTCGGACGTTCGAGCAGGGCCGCCTTCGTTCAGGCGGACCTGCTGGACGCCGACGCGGTGCTGACCAAGGCGGGCGCGTTCCTGGATCTGCGCAGGCCGGTCGGGGTGCTGCTGGTGTCGATCCTGCACTTCCTGCCGGACGCGGCGGGGCCGCAGCGGGCGGTGGCCCGCCTGCGCGAGAGGCTGGCGCCGGGCAGCCACCTCGTGATCACCCATGCCACGTCGATGGGTCGTCTGGAGGACGAGCGGCGATACCGGGGCGCCTCCAAGGAGGAGCCGGGTGCCGGCACCGACCGCACGCCCGCCGAGATCCGCGCGTTCTTCGGCGACTTCCCGCTGGAGCCTCCGGGGCTCGTGCAGGCCGTCGACTGGCGTCCGGACCGGCCCAAGCTGGTCGGCGACTGGTCGCTGCCGTCGTCGCTCATGGCCGGAGTCGGCAAGAAGCCGATCTGAGAGAAATGTGTATCTCTGCGTAAATTGCCAATAACTCCCTGTAAGTGGCAATTCGGGGGAGAGGCACATGCGCCGTCGACGGTTCTTCGCAGGAGGGCTGGCCGTGGCCATGTGCGCGGTCGCCTGCGGTACGGAGCGCGCCCCCGGAGGCGCGGCGGGCCCGCGTGGCCGGTTCTCGATCAACCCGGAGGGGCGCCGGTGGGCGCGCGCCGGGCAGATGTTCGCCGACGCGGCCCGCGCGGTGGGCTACCAGCTCGGCGCCGGCACGAAGGTCACCCTGACCGGCCTGCCGGCCCTGGCCGCGGCCGAGGTGAACGGCCGCCAGGCCCTCCTCACCACGAGGACGCCGCTGTCGCGGCTCAGCGGCGAGGTCGAGGTCGTGGTCGTGTCCGGCAACTCCCGCTTCAAGGACTTCGAGGACTTCGGCGCCCACCTGGTCGCCAACCCGGGCCAGACGCCGCTGGCGGGCGGGCCGCAGGGCGAGCCTGACCACCTGCTGTTCGGCCTCATCGCCAAGGGCCTCGGCGCGGACACCCGGCGGATGGAGTACACCGGCTACCCCAGCAGCCAGGAGGCCGCCACCGCGCTGCTGTCCGGCAAGGCCACGGCCGCCACGGGCCTGCTCGCCGACTGGCGCGCCGGCATCGGCGCGGGCCGGGTCAGGGCGCTCGCCGTCTCCTCGGCCAGGCGGGTGCCGGACCTGGACGCTCCGACGCTGCTGGAGTCCGGCGTACGGGTGGACTTCGCGGACTGGGTGGCGGCCTTCGGCCCCGAGGCCATGCCGGACGGGGCCCGCGAGGCGGCCATCCGCATGTGCGACGACGTCACCGGCTCGCCGGCGTGGGACGCGGCCTGCCGTTCCGAAGGGTGGATCTCGATCCCGCTGAGCGGCGAGGACTTCGAGCTCTGGCTGAGCACCGAGGTCGAGCGCACCCGCGCCGTACTGCGGGATCTCGGACTGCTCGACAAGCCCTGAGCCACAACATCCTGGGTCAGTTGCGGGAACGCCTACTAGATGTAGGATCCTCCTCGTCGCTGGTTCGCCTCCACGGAGGCGAAGCAAAAGGGAACCCGGTGCGATTCCGGGGCTGCCCCGCAGCGGTGAGCGGGAACGACCGCCGTCATACGCACTGGAGCGATCTGGGAAGCGACGGCCAGTAGGAAACGATCGTGCGCCCGCGAGCCCGAAGACCTGCCAGCGGCGTGCCGGGCTGCCCGTCCGGCATGAAGTGACCATGGCCTCGAGGGAGGGCCGGGGAGCGAACCGCGGCGGGTGCTGCCTGCCGCCGTGCTCTCGCGCGCCCTCATTGGGGGACGAGCTCGCGAGGAGAGAGCACGTGACGCAGATCATCGGGATCGACCGTCGTCTGGCCATCGAGGAGGCCGCCGCCCGGGTCATCGCCGATCCGGCCAACTCCCGGGTCGCCGCCCGGCTGCTGGCCGAAGAGATCGCCGACGAGGCGGCCGCGCACGGGGTGCGGTCGTTCTCCGAGTCCATCGCCGCCACCCACGCGGCCGGGCTGATCCAGGACGGGCTGGCGGAGTTCGTCGCCGCGCACGCGCCGGAGCTGGACGCGCTGGTCTCCGCGGAGGCGGACGACCGGTTCGAGTATTTCGGGTTGCGTACGGTCTATGACCGCTACCTGCTGCGCCACCCCGAGACGCGGGCGGTGCTGGAGCGGCCGCAGCACTTCTTCCTCCGCGTGGCCTGCGGGCTGTCGGAGTCGGTCGAGGAGGCCGCCGAGCTCTACGCGCTCATGTCCACGCTGTCGTACCTGCCCAGCTCGCCCACGCTGTTCAACGCGGGCGCGCGCCGGCCGCAGCTCTCGTCGTGCTTCCTGCTCGACTCGCCGCGCGACGAGCTGGAGGCGAT
The DNA here is from genome assembly GCF_040654115.1 of Nonomuraea sp. NPDC050786. NCBI lineage: Bacteria > Bacillati > Actinomycetota > Actinomycetes > Streptosporangiales > Streptosporangiaceae > Nonomuraea > Nonomuraea sp. NPDC050786. Next base: position 85,014 of record NZ_JBFAHJ010000034.1, on the reverse strand, counting down.
CTACGACAGGTACGGGCAGGTGGCCCGGCTGTCCAAGTACGCCGGGGGCATCGGCATCGCCTGGACCCGGGTGCGCTCGCGCGGCTCGCTGATCCGGGGCACGAACGGCCACTCCAACGGCATCGTCCCATGGCTGCGCACGCTCGACGCCTCCGTCGCGGCGGTCAACCAGGGCGGGCGGCGCAAGGGCGCGGCCTGCGTCTACCTGGAGACCTGGCACGCCGACATCGAGGAGTTCCTGGAGCTGCGCGACAACACCGGCGAGGACGCCCGCCGCACCCACAACCTCAACCTGGCCAACTGGGTGCCCGACGAGTTCATGCGCCGGGTGGAGGCGGACGAGGTCTGGTCGCTCTTCGACCCCAAGGAGGTGCCCGACCTGACCGACCTGTACGGGGAGGCGTTCACGGCGGCGTACCGGGACTACGAGGCCGCCGGGCGATATGTCCGGCAGATCCCGGCGAGAACGCTGTACGGCCGGATGATGCGCACGCTCGCCCAGACCGGCAACGGCTGGATGACGTTCAAGGACGCCGCCAACCGCACCTCCAACCAGACCGCCCGCCCCGAGAACGTCATCCACCTCTCCAACCTGTGCACCGAGATCCTGGAGGTCACCAGCGACGGGGAGACGGCGGTCTGCAACCTCGGCTCGATCAACCTCGCCGGCCACCTCGCCGGTGGTGACATGGACTGGGAGCGGCTGCGCGGCACCGTGCGCACGGCCGTGCGCTTCCTGGACAGGACCATCGACCTGGGCTTCTATCCCACCCCCGAGGCCGAGGCGGCCAACCGGCGCTGGCGGCCGATCGGGCTCGGCGTGATGGGCCTGGCCGACGTCTTCTTCGCGCTGCGGCTGCCGTTCGACTCGCCGCGCGCCCTGGAGCTGTCCACGCGGATCGCCGAGGAGATCGCGCTGGCCGCGTACGACACCTCGGCCGACCTCGCGGCCGAGCGCGGCCGGCATCCGTCGTACGCCGACACGCGGGCGGCCGGGGGAGTGCTGCACCCGGACCACTACGGCGCCGGGGCCTCGCCGCGCTGGGCGGCGCTGCGGGAGAAGGTCGCGGCGACCGGCCTGCGCAACTCGCTCATGATCGCCATCGCGCCGACCGCCACGATCGCCTCCATCGCCGGCTGCTACGAGTGCATCGAGCCGCAGGTCTCCAACGTGTTCAAGCGCGAGACCCTGTCAGGGGAGTTCCTGCAGGTCAACCGGTATCTGGTGGCCGACCTGGCGGCACGCGGGCTGTGGACGCAGGAGATGCGCGACGCCATCAAGCGGGCCGACGGCTCGGTCCAGGAGGTCCCGGGCATCCCGGACGACCTCAAGCAGCTCTACCGCACGGCCTGGGAGCTGCCGCAGAAGGCGCTGATCGACCTGGCCGCCGCGCGCCAGCCGTACATCGACCAGTCGCAGTCCCTCAACCTCTTCATGGCCAGCCCGACCATCGGCAAGCTCTCGTCGATGTACGCCTACGCCTGGAAGCGGGGCCTGAAGACCACGTACTACCTGCGCTCCCGCCCCGCCACCCGCATCGCCCAGACGACCGTCGCGGCTCCGGTCTGCTCCTTGGAGAACCCGGAGACCTGCGAGGCCTGCCAGTAAAGGAGACCTGCCATGCTGCTCGACCCGGGAATGGACCTCACCCTCCGGCCCATGCGCTATCCCGACTTCTACGAACGGTATCGCGCGGCCATCCGCAACACGTGGACCGTCGAGGAGGTGGACCTCCACACCGACCTCGCCGACCTGGCCAGGATGACGCCCCAGGAGCGGCACCTGATCAACCGGCTGGTCGCGTTCTTCGCCACCGGCGACTCCATCGTGGCCAACAACCTCGTGCTCAACCTCTACCAGCACGTCAACGCCCCTGAGGCGCGGCTCTACCTGAGCAGGCAGCTGTTCGAGGAGGCCGTGCACGTCCAGTTCTACCTGACCTTGCTAGACACCTACCTCCCGGATCCCGCCGAGCGGGTGAAGGCCTTCGCCGCCATCGACCACATCCCCTCGATCCGCGACAAGGCGGAATTCTGCTTCAAGTGGATCGACTCGATCAACGAGCTGCAGCGCCTGGAGAGCCAGGACGACCGCCGCCGCTTCCTGCTGAACCTGATCTGCTTCGCCGCCTGCATCGAGGGCCTGTTCTTCTACGGCGCCTTCGCGTACGTGTACTGGTTCCGCTCCCGCGGGCTGCTCGGCGGCCTGGCCACCGGGACGAACTGGGTCTTCCGCGACGAGTCCATGCACATGGAGTTCGCCTTCAGCGTGGTGGACACCGTGCGGGCGGAGGAGCCGGAGCTCTTTGGCGATGATTTGGCCAAGCAGGTTACCCTCATGCTGGAGGAGGCCGTGGCCGCCGAGCTGGCCTTCGCCGCGGACCTGTGCGGGGACGGCATGCCCGGCATGGGGGTCGAGCAGATGCGCCACTACCTCGAGTACGTCGCCGACCAGCGGCTGGTCCGGCTGGGCCTGCCCAAGAGGTACGGCTCGGCGAACCCGTTCGCGTTCATGGAGTTGCAGGACGTCCAGGAGCTGGCGAACTTCTTCGAACGGCGGGTCTCTGCGTATCAAGTGGCGGTTGAGGGCAATGTGACCTTTGACGAGACTTTCTAGACATTGGGGGCAAAGGCGTGCAGTCTCTGGCGGACTGGCCGATTCTCGTAATCTCGGTGATCGGCTCGATCCTCCTGGTTGAGCTGATGCGGAGGGTGCTGAACAAGGCCGGGCGCAAATGGGCGCTCGCCCGGCACCTGGTGGAGCACTGCACGTGGCCCGCGTTCGCGGTGGCGGCCGTGGTCGCCTTCAACCTCGTCTTCGAGCCGGGGATGTTCGGCTCCGCCGTGGGGGAGCGGGGCCTGGAGGCGACGGTGCAGCGGGCGCTCGGCCTGGTGACGATCGGCGCGGTCACCTGGCTGATCGTGCAGGTCTCGTACGCGCTGACGGACGTCGTACTCGAACGGCTGGTGCTGGTCGAGGGGGAGCGCAACCGCAGGGCGCGGCGGATCAGGACGCAGATCGCGCTGGTCCGCCGCATCGCCGCCGCGGTCATCATCGTGGTCGCCATCGGCGCCATGCTCTTCTCGTTCCCCCAGGTACGCGCGCTCGGAGCGGGCATCCTGGCCTCGGCGGGTATCGCCGGCGCCATCGTCGGCATCGCCGCCCAGCCCACCATCGGCAACGCCCTGGCCGGCCTCCAGCTCGCCTTCAGCGACGCCCTCCGGCTCGACGACGTGGTCGTGGTGGAGGACGAATGGGGCCGGATCGAGGAGCTGACGCTCACGTACGTCGTCCTGCGCCTGTGGGACGAGCGCCGCCTGGTCCTGCCGGTGTCCTACTTCACGCAGAACCCGTTCGAGAACTGGACCCGGCACGGCAGCCGGGTCCTCGCCGTCGTCCTGCTGCGCGTGGACTGGTCGGTGCCGGTGCCGAAACTGCGGGACGCGCTCTACGAGTTCCTGCAGGGCAACCCGCTGTGGGACCAGAAGGACTGGACGCTCCAGGTCACCGACGTGCTCACGAACGGCCTGGTGGAGCTGCGCGCCCTGATGAGCGCCGCGGACTCGCCGTCCGCATGGGACCTCAAGTGCGACGTACGCGAGTTCCTGGTCAACTACGTCAGGGACAACTACCCGGACTCCCTGCCCCGCTTCCGCGTGGACACCCCGGAATCCCGCCTGAGCCATTAAATATGTGGCGCGGGGCCGATCAAGTCTTTACCGTGGACATTGTCCAGCAGCACGAAGAAAGGCGGCGAAGTGAGCTTCCACCTGATCCTCCCCGAGCTGCCGCGAAGGCTTTCCGGATAAACCCTCGAATTATTCGGAGAGCCGTCTCGGACCACCGGGGCGGCTTTTTCGTTGACGACCGAGTGTGGGGCAGTTCGGTCAGCCCGCCTGCCTTGGGAGCAGGAGCACCGCAGGTTCGAATCCTGCCACTCGGACAGCGGTCCTGAAAGGAAAGGGCCGCGGGCCACGGCCTGGCCGACGGGATTGGCGCCCCCCGGCCGGACCCAGCCCACGCCCCGGGCCGGCCCACGCCAGCCAAGCCCGGGGTCCAGCCGCTCTCGTGGAGCAGCCCCTCTAGCCCAATTTCGGTAGAGGCCCACGGCTCAGACCCGTGGTTGGTCGGGGTTCGAGTCCCCGGGGGGGCACTTCGGCATACGAACGAATCCGCTGCGCAGGCGCTACGAAGCCCGGCAGGTGGCGCCGTTCGAATTGAGGCGTAGGGCCTGGAGCATCTGTGAGAGGGCGATCCAGGTGTCCTCCAGGTCGCCGGGGCCGGTTGACCTGGCCAGCCACAGTGCCGCCTCGTTCATGGCGCCGGACAGCAGGTGGGTGAGCGGTTCGACCGGCTGCGGCGTGATGATTCCCTTCTCGATGAGAGTGGCGAGTGCTTCGGCCAGGTGGCGGGCCGAGGCGGCCTCATCCAGGGCGCGCCAGTCGCTCCACCCCAGCACGGCGGGGCCGTCGATGAGCATGATCTGCTGGACGTCCGGGTCGGTGCTCGCCGTGAGAAAGGCCCGGCAGCCCGCCGTCAGTTGCTCCCAGGGATCGTCCTCGGCGTCGGCGGTCGCGGCCACCTGCTGAGCGACCTCCTGCTGTACGTGTTCGAGGACGGCGCGGAACAGCTCGGCCTTGCTCTCGAAGTGGTGGTAGAGCGCGCCCTTGGTGACGCCGGCGGCGTGCACGATCTCTGCCAGGCCGACCGCGGCGTAGCCACGGGTCGCGAACAGCCGCCGGCCCGCGCGCAGCAGGGCGCGCCTGGTCTGCTCGCGCTGGCGGGCCCTGGCCCCGTCGGTCATGAGTTGCCTCCACGTTGACATACCGGTGGTACGTCAATACTGTACCTTCGCATACCAGCGGTATGTGAAAGGGGTTTTCGTGATCCTGACCAGCTTCTATCCGGTCATCGGCACCTCGCGGTTGGCCGAGTCCCACGACTTCTACACCCGGCTGTTCGGCTTCGAGACGACCTTCGAGGCGGACTGGTACGTGAGCCTGCGGCGGCCGGGGCCGGTGGCGTACGAACTGGCGCTGCTCGACCACACCCACCCGACGCTGCCCGAGGGATATCGCGCGCCGGTGCAGGGGCTGCTGCTCAACTTCGAGGTGGAGGACGTCGACGCCGAGTGGGACCGGCTCGTCGCCGGTGAGGGGCTGCGACCTGAGCTCGAACTGCGCAGCGAGGACTTCGGCCAGCGGCACTTCATCGTGGCCGATCCCAACGGCGTCCTGATAGACGTCATCACGCCCATCGCACCCTCTGAAGCCTACGCCGACCAGTACGTCAGCGGGTGAACCCAGGCGTCAAGCCGACCGCCGCGCTGCTCAGGCGGCGTGGCGGCCCAGGCCGCGTAGCTGGTCGGCGGTGAGCGCGGAGACGTTCTGGTCGATGGGGGACTCGGTGTACTGGTGGATGGTCCAGGACTTCCAGTCGGCGGGCGGGGTGACCGCTCCCTTGGCCTTGCTGTAGTGGGCGACCCACAGCGGATATTCGGCCAGGCCCTTGCCGTAGGTGTTGGCGAAGTTCCAGCCGCTGTAGAACATCGGGGTGGTTCCCGTCCTGGCCTTGACGTACGACAGCCACGTCTTGGCCCAGGCGTTCACCTCGGCGACGGACTTGCCGTCGGTGGTCTCCAGGTCGAGGACCAGCAGGTCGCCGGGCTCGGCGGGCTGCGCGTTCACCACGGACAGGAAGTGCTCGGCCTCCGCGACGGGGTCGTTGCGGGGGTGGCCGTAGTGGTAGGCGCCGCGCACGATGCCCTTCTTGCCCAGCTGGAGCCAGTGCCTGGCGAAGGAGGCGTCGCGGAAGCTCGTGCCTTCCGTGGCCTTGATGATGCCGAACTGGGCCGCGCTGGCGTTCCAGTCGTACAGGGGCTCGTAGTTCGAGATGTCCAGGCCGTAAGTGAGAGACGCGCTCTCAGGTTGGGCTTCGTGCGTCGGGACCTGGCCGGCGGGCGATGCGAGCGTCACGGCGGCAATGCCGGCGATGGCGGTGGTTCCGGCGAGGATCGCGCCCGCGACGGCGAAGCTGAGGCGCTGGGTGAGGGGATCGAGGCGGTTCTTGAGGGTGTGGGCGATTGCGGCAAGCCGAGGCTCGGGCATGACGGCATTGACTCCTTGCTTCCATGCCGCCTACCGGGTTAGCTGACGAGTTCGGGCTTGGAAGTGCCCTACGGGCGCAGGCTGGGCTGGCGTCCGATTCACCCCGAGAAGGTGGGTCCCCGGCTCCGCGAGGCGCGGATTCGGCGGCCGGACACTGCCCGCGAAGAGCAGCGCACGGTCCGGTCAACCAAGCGGCAACGATGTGGTGAAAGCTCGTCACATCCATGTCGCGATTAGGCAAAAGATAGACATATGCCCATAGATAGTGCAAGTAGGGCAAATCCGATTTGCTGGTGCCGGTGGCTGAAAGGCGCTGAAGTGCCGTGCCGGTAAGGGATGCGGGACTTGGTAAAAAATCGGTCGCCTGGACGTGCCCCCGCCGAGGCCGGCCCTCAGCACGCCTCCTTGGCCGCATTTCTCAGGTCGTCCTGAGTGAGCTTGACGTCGTAGCCGTACTCGGAGCCGTCGTCGTAGTGCTGGATCACGATCCCGTCCCGGTGCAGGCCCTTCTCATGGCCGGCTCTGAGCGTGACCCCGCCGTAGCTGAGCTGCACTCCGGTCTTGTGCGCCCTGATCTCGTAGAACCGGTCCTCGCGCAGGTCGAGATCGCCCTCCGTCACGGACCAGCCCTTGGGCAGCTCATCCAGGTCGATGAACCCGATCTTCTCACCGTGCAGGGCCGGACCGCTGATCGTGGCCTGATCGAGCAACTCGCCACCAGAGTGCTGGTAGACGACCACCGAATCCGGCGCCTGGTCGCACCAGGCCACCGCCACCGTCAAATGGCCGCCCGCGCCGAGCATAAGCCCGGTCCGGCCACCGTCTGCCGGCGTACATGCCGTCAGGGTGAGCAGCGCTCCGACGGCGGCGGCACGGGCGACCTGTAATCTCATGATCCGCAAGCTGCCACGCCGGTCGGCCGGCGGTCAACGGGACGTCGCAGCCGCCCAGCTGCTCGGCCGTCGCCTCCACGGTCAAGGCCTCAAGTGCTCCTCCAGTTGCGCGACGGACGACGTACCAGGAATCGACGAAGCGTGCAGCAGCAGCGCCGAACTCCGCGCCTGAGTCTCGGGACGCGTCCACCACGCCGATCGCGTACCGTCGCAATCGCATCGTCCTCGCCGAACAGCCGAGATCAAGGGGATGGTTCGAGGTAGTTCCTGCGTTCTTCGGGGGTCAGTTCGCGGATGGTGCGCCTGGCGGCGAGTGCCTGGACCTGGTGCATGGGGCCGCATACCTCGCAGTGCCAGATCCGTACCGTGGCGTCGTCGTAGGTCGAGAGCAGCCGCCACCCGTCCGGGCTGAACTTCACGGAATTGACCGCGGTGCCGGAGCCGCTGAAGACCACTGGCTCGCGCCCCTCGGCCGGCATCCAGATCCGCACGGTGTTGTCATTGCCACTGCTGATGACCTGCCGCCCGTCCGGGCTGAAGCCGACGCTCCACACCACGCCCTGATGGCCGCGCAGGACGATCGGGTCTCCGGTCCCGTCGGTGTTCCAGATGCGGATCGTGCCGTCGTTGCCCCCGCTGACCAGCCGCCGCCCGTCCGAGCTGAAGGCGAGGCACCACGCCAGGCCCTGGTGGCCGCGGAGCATGACAGGGTGGCCGGTCCCGTCGGCGTTCTGGATCAGGATCGTGCCGTCCACGCCCGCGCTCGCCACTCGCTGCCCGTCGGGGCTGAACCCGACATACCGGACCTGCCTCTGCGGGCTGTCCATGACGACCGGCGCCCCGGTCCCGTCGGTGTGCCAGACCCGTACGGTGCCGTCGTCACCGCCGCTGACCACCCGCGTGCCGTCCGGGCTGAAGGCGGCGTTCCACACGTTTCCACGGTGGCCGCGCAGCAGGACGGCCTGGCCGGTCCCGTCGGCGTGCCAGATCCGTACCGTGCTGTCAGCACCCGTGCTCGCCAGTCGCCGTCCGTCCGGGCTGAAGGCGACCCCGAGGACGTCCGCCTTGTGGCCGCGCAGCACCAGCGCGTCACCGCTGCCGTCGATGCTCTGGACGCGGATCGTGCCGTCGATACCGGCGCTGGCGACGCGTCGCCCGTCCGGGCTGAACGCGGCGTCGTACACGGTCCCCCCGGTATGACCGCGCAGGATCGTCGCGTCACCGGTGTACGCCACGTCCCACAGCCGCATCGTCCCGTCATCGCTCGCGCTCGCCAGCGTACGCCCGTCCGGGCTGAACGACGCGTTCCACGTCGTCCCACGATGGCCGCGCAGCACGAGCGGGTCGATGTTGCTGGACATGTTCCAGATGCGGACCGTGCCGTCGTTGCCCACGCTGGCGATCCTCCGGCCGTCGCGGCTGACCGCCGTGCCCTCCACCGTGCCATCGTGCCCGCGCAGCACTACGGGTGCATCATGTCCGGTCACGTCCCACACCCGCACCGTGCCGTCGGTACTGCCGCTGACCAGGTTCCGCCCGTCCGGGCTGTACTGCAGTCCTTCCACGGAATTCTCGTGGCCGCGCAGCACGACCGTTCTCGCCTTACCGGCCGGGTCCCAGATCCGGACGGTGCCGTCGCCGCCGCTGCTGGCCAGTCTCCGCCCGTCCGGGCTGAACGCGACCTGCAGAGCCCGCCCGTCGTGGCCGCGCAGCACCTTGGGAGCCGCCTTGGGAGCAGCCTTGGGAGCACCGCCTCCTGCCGGCGAACCGCCGGTCCACCTGCCGCCGTCCGGTGCTGTCCAGATCCGCACCGTGCCGTCGTCCCCGGCACTCGCCAGACGTCGCCCGTCGGGGTCGAACGAGACGCCCCACACCGGGCCGCGGTGGCCGCGCAGCACCAGCGGATCGCCACCGCCGGCCCAGTCGGACACGCTGACCGTTCCGTCGATGCCGCCAGTCGCCAGGTAGCGTCCGTCCGGGCTGAACACGGGGTTCCACGCCTCACCGGCATGGCCGTGCAGCACCACCGGGTCGCCGGTGGGCAGCCCTTGTGCGGACACCTGCCAGACCCGTAGGGTGCCGTCCCCGCTGGCGGCGGCCAGATGCCGCCCGTCCAGGCTGAAGGCGACGCCGCAGACCTTGCCCGCGGCGATGGGAACGATGAGCCGGATCCGCGAGTCGACGATGGCCTGCCGGAGCACCGCCGTGGCCTCCTCCGTCGGGCTCACCGCGTATGCCCGCCGGGCCAGCAGCAGCCCGAGCTGCGGGTCCAGCTGGAGCTGGCCACGCGCGTACGCCGCCAACTGGCGGGAGTACGCGAGATCTCGCTCCTTCTCCGCCCGGTTCGCGTTCACCAGCGCCATCACGGCCAGCACTCCGACCACGGCCGCCACCACCACCAGGCTGATCAGAGCCGCGCGCACACGACGGCCCGCCGCCGCCCGCTCCCGGCGCGCGCGTACCCTGCTGGCCGCCAGGAACGCGTGCTCCAGGTCGTTGAGCCGGTCGAGCGCGCGCTCCTCCCAGGCCGCCAGCCGCGTTCCCCGGTACAGCAGCTCGTCCTCGCGCCCGTGCTGCTCCCACTCGGTGGCGGCGTCGGTGAGCCGCCGCTGGAGCCGGACGAGTTCCCGGTCCTCGGCGAGCCAGCCCCGCAGCCTCGGCCAGGAACGGATCACCGCCTCGTGAGCTACCTGGACGCTGTCCTCGTCGACGGTGAGCAGCCGCGCCGCCGTCAGCCGGGACAGTACGGCCTCCATCGCCGCCCCGTCCGGCCCTGCCAGCAACTCCGCCGGCGGGACGCGCCTGCGCGTGTCCTCGGTTCCCTGCCCCAGCGCCGTCAGGCGGAGGAACGCGTTCCTGGCCAGACCTCGCTCCCCGGGGTCGAGCGCGTCGTAGATCTGCTCGGCGGTCTGCGCGATGGCGCCCTGGATGCCTCCGGCTTCCCGGTACCCCGCGAGCGTCAACGTGCCGCCTTTGCGGCGCTTCCACGTCTCCAGCAGGGCGTGGGAGATCAGCGGCAGCGCGCCGGGCTCACCTCTCGCGTCGCTGAGGATGGTCTCGACGAGCGCCCGCTCGACCTTGAGCTCTGCCCGGAGCGCCGGGCCGGTGATCACCTGCCGGAGGTCGTCGTCCTCCATGGGGCCGATCAGCAGGTGCCGGTCGCGCAGCATGGCCACCAGCGGCGGGTGTTCGGCGCACCGGGCGTAGAAGTCCGCGCGGATTCCCAGGACGACGCGGGCTCGATCGTTGGTCTCCTCCGCCGCGGCGAGCAGCGAGTCCAGGAAGAGGGATCTCTCCTTCTGGTCGTCGCAGAGGGTGAAGACCTCCTCGAACTGGTCGACGACGATCACGAGGCGCGCGCTCTTCGGCCTGCCCGCCAGGATCTGACCGATCGCCAGCCGGACGTTCGAAGGGGCGGCCACCAGGTCGGCGTACAGGGAGGGGGCGGAGGTCCCGCTGAGGCTTGCCAGGCCCACCGAGAGCTCGTCCAAGGGGTGCGCGCCTGGCGTGATAAGGAGCGTCGGCCGGTCCTGGCCTTCCGAGGCGGCGCGGTTCCGCAACGCCGGAAGCAGGCCGGCGCGCAGCAGGGAGGACTTGCCGCTTCCTGAGGCGCCGAACACCGCGAGCAGGGATGTGTCGCGTAATCGCGCGGAGAGCTCGTTCACCAGCTCGCGCCGGCCGAAGAACCGGTCCGCGTCTTCAGGCTCGAAGGTGACCAGGCCGAGGTAGGGCGCCTCCTGGTCCTCCATCTGATCCTCCGCGCCGCCGGCGGCCAGCTCCGCGGCGACCTCTCGCCAGAGTTTCTCCCAGGTCTGGGTGTCGCCGCCGCAGGCCTCGACATAGGCCAGGGTGACCGCGAGCGTGGGAAAGATCTCCCCGCCGGCCGCCTCGGACAGTGCGGTCACCGAGTAGTGCGCGCGCCTGGACAATTCGCGGTAACTGGACCGAGGGGCCTTGGCGCGTAACTGCCTCAGCTCGTGCGCGAAGCGCTGTAACGGGCCCGCGTCAGGGTCGATCGGCCGTTCCGGTCGTCCCATGAATGCGCCCCCATGGCCGTACGATCGCCGGTTGCCGAACAGCGAATATCGCCGCTTGACAACCGGGATCGACTATAGCCATCGGGAGTTCATTACGCGATGAACCGCCCGTCCCGCCCCCGCTGGCAGACGGGCGGCTCCAACGCGACTTACAGGTCGTAGTGCAGGTCGGTCTTGCCGTTGCTCGGGTTGTAGGTGCAGTAATAGTCGATGCCGGTCTGCGAGTGCAGGTAGGAGGCTCTTTCAAGGCACTGGTAGCAGTTTTCGTAGTTCGGGGGCACCCACACGCTGTTCGGATTGGCCTCTGTCCGGAGGTGGCATCGGTTTGAGGCGAGGATCGTGGAGGCATTGCTGCTCGACGAGGTGCTCGCGGTCGATGCGTACGACAAGCCGGGGACGGAGGTGATCATAGCGGTCGCGAACATGGCCGCCGTCACAAGGCCCAGGCCGCGCGCGAGCTTGCTGCGCGACTGTCGTTCCATGTCGATTCCCTTCGTCGGGTGACTTGATAAGCCGTATCCCCTGGTCTAGCCGTTCCGGAGTTGTCCAGCACGCGTACGGCTCGCTGGACAAACAACTCGGATATTCGGGTGAGTCAACGCGGGAAGCGAGAACCGCCGAGCCGCCCCGCACGCGGGTTTTGACCTTGGATGAAGTGGATATTCTCACTGCGCGTTTAATGCGGTGGGAGGTCTGCTGGTGAGTGTGGTCGAGGACGTGAGGTTCGGCGTTCTTGGGCCGCTCCGGGCCGAGGTCGGCGGTCGCGCGGCAGGGCTTGGCGGACCTCGCCAGCGGGCCGTGCTGGCGCTGCTGCTGATCGCGCGGGGCAGGAGCGTCTCGGCAGAGCGGATCCTCTCCGAAGTGTGGGAGGGCTCGCGACCGCCCTCCCTGACGACGCTCCATGGATACGTCGCCGATCTGCGCAGGACGCTGGAGCCGGAGAGAGCGCCCGGCGCCCCGGCCCGGCTGCTGGTGCGCGAGGGGCCCGGTTACGCCCTTCGGACAGGACCCGCCGCGATCGACGCCGAGCGCTTCACCGATCTGGCCGCTCGTGGCCGGCGCGCGTTGGAGGGCGGTGAACCGCGACTCGCCGCGGACCTGACCGGACAGGCGCTCGCGCTGTGGCGGGGCTCGGCCTATGCCGACTTCGGCGGAGCCGCCTTCGCGGTGCCCGACGCGACCCGGCTGGAGGATCTGCGGGCCACGGTCCGCGAGGACCGGCTCGCGGCGGTCATCGCGTCCGGGCAGCACGCCGCCGCCGTGAGCGAGCTGGAGGCGCTGATCGTCGAGCAGCCGTTGCGGGAGCGTGGCTGGGAGCTGCTGGTCCTCGCCCTGTACCGGTCGGGGCGGCAGGCCGACGCGCTCGCCGCCCTTCGGGCGGTACGCAGGAGGCTGGCCGACGAGCTGGGCATCGACCCGGGACGCGGACTGCGCGACCTGGAGGCGGCCGTACTCGCCCAGGACCCGCGGCTGGCCTCGGCACCGGCTGAGCCCACCCGCGTGTCATACCCTCCGGCGGTGGCTCCGGCGCCGCCCTCGGGCAATCTGCCGTTCGCGCTGTCCGGCTTCGTCGGCCGCGGCGGCGACCTCGCGGCCGTCGCGTCTCTGCTGGACGGGCACCGGCTGGTCACGCTCACCGGGCCGGGCGGGGTCGGCAAGACCCGCCTGGCCGTGGAGGTCGCGCGCGCCCGTACCGACGCCGACGGGCCCTGGCTCGTGGAGCTGGCAGGGCTGCACGCACCCGAACTGCTCACCGGGACCATGGCCGCCGCCCTGGGACTGCCCAGCGCGGCGTCCCCCGACCAGCTGGCCGGGATGATCGCCGACCGTGACATGCTGATCGTCCTGGACAACTGCGAGCATCTGCTGGTGCCCGCCGCCATGCTGGCCCACACGCTGCTGACCCGCTGCGGGACCGTGCGGATGCTGTGCACCAGCCGCGAGCCCCTGGGCATCTCGGGGGAGATGGTCTACGAAGTACCGCCCCTGGATGCCGCCACGGAGGCCGCGGACCTGTTCCTGCGCCGCGCCGCGGCCGTCTCTCCCGGCTGGGCGGCCGAGCCGGGCGACAGGGAGACGATCGCGGCCCTGTGCTTACGGCTCGACGGCATCCCGTTGGCCATCGAACTCGCCGCCGCGCAGAGCCGGGCGCTGTCCGTCGCCCAGATAGCCGACGCCGTGGCGGACCGCTTCACCTTGCTGGTGGACGGATCAGCCGGGCGGCCGGACCGTCATCGCACGCTGCTGAACACGGTGGCCTGGAGCGATCAACTGCTGCGGCCGGCGGAACGCCGGCTCTTCCACCGGCTCGGCGTGTTCGAAGCCGGCTTCGACCTGGAGGCGGCCGCCGCGGTGGGAGGAGTCGATCCTGTCCTGCCACCGCTGCTGGCGCTGGTCCGCAAATCGCTGGTCACCGCCGAAACCGGCACGGCGCCACGCCGCTACCGGATGCTGGAGACCCTGCGCCAGTACGCCCTGGCCTCGCTCTCCGCCGACGAGCTGGCCGCGGCGCAGGAACGCCACCGCGCCTGGGCCCTGGCCCGGGCCGAGAACGCCGAACGCCATCTCCGCGGGCCGCAGGGAGCGGCGTTGCTGAACGGGCTGAGCCGGGATCAGGCGGAGTTCCGGGCGGCGTTCGCCTCGTCGCTGGCAGCGGGTCACGGCGAGTACGCGCTACGGCTGAGCGGCGCGCTGTTCTGGTTCTGGTTCCGCATGGGCCATGTCGCGGAGGGCCTGGCCTGGCTGTCCGAGGCGTTCGCGGCGGCCCCGCGGGCCGGTGCGGATGTCCGGGCGCGTGCCCGGTTCGCGGTCGTGGGACTGCACTACCTGGCAGGACAGCCGCCACAGGCGTACCAGGCGGCCCGTACGGCGATGGAGGAGGCCCGCCAGGCAGGCGATCTGGTGACGGAGGCGCTCACCACCGCGTACGCCGCCTACCTGGGGCTGCTGACCGGGGCGGCGCTCGACGCCGCGGCTCTCGCCCGCGAGGCCGTCGAGTTGGCCCGGCGCAGCGCCCTGGACTGGCTGGAAGCCGAGACGCTCATGATCCAGGGCATGGTCCTGCGGGTGCTGGGGGATCTGCCGGGCGCCGACAGGGTCTTCCAGGAGGCCATCGGCGCCGCCCGCGCCAGCGGCCACGACTGGGCGGCGGACGGGGCGGCCTGGTGCGAGATGAAGACGGCCTCGGACCGCGGGGACGGCACGCGGGCGCTGGCCGTCGCGGCGGACATCCTGGCCACGATGGACCGGTACGGAGACATCTCCTTCTGGCTGGTGACGGTGCACAGCGCGGCCCGCGCCCTCGCGCTGACCGGGCAGGCCGAGCACGCGGCCGTGCTCATGGGAGCCGTGGAGGCGATCGGCAAGCGAGCCGGCGTCTCCCCGGAGTCGATGGACCCGTTGGACGGGCCGCGCGAGGCGGCCGCCGTACGCGGGGCGCTTCCGCCCGAGGAGTACGAACGTCATGCGGCCCGCGGGCGCGCGATGTCCCGGCGGGACGCGAGTGCCCTGCTCACCTCGTTGATCGCTGGACGATGATCCTCTGACCGGGGCGCTGGGAAGCCTTGGAAGCCGCTGGGAAAGCCCGTTCCCAGTGACGTCGAAGCAGGCCGGCCCACTCTCGTTGGTGTGAACGCGGCGCCGCCTGGTCCGGGCGGCCGGACAACGAGGTGAATCATGGTCAACCGAATGATCCGTACTGCGGCGGCGGCGGGAATCGCCCTGGGAGTCCTGCTCGGACTGGGCGCCACGACGGCCCACGCCACCGACGGCGACCCCTCCCCATCGTCCGTGGCGGGCGACCCCTCCCAGTGGGGCTGAGCAGGGGAGAGGGGTGAGGAAGCCATGACCGGCATCGGAAGCCCGCCCACCGGACACGCCGTCGTCGCGGGAGCGGGGATCGGCGGACTCCTGGTGGCCCGGGTGCTGAGCGAGACGTTCGACCGGGTCACGGTGATCGACCGTGACGCGCTGCCCGCCCAGGGTGTGCCCCGGCGCGGTGTGCCGCAGGGGTATCACGCGCACGGGCTGCTCTCCCGGGGCTGCGAGATCCTCGAGGACCTGTTCCCCCGGCTGACCGCGGACCTGATCGCGGCGGGCGCCACCACCTGCGACATCCAGGACGACGTCCGCTGGTACAACGACGGCCGGCTGCTGCGCCCCGCGCCTTCGCGGCTGCGTGGCCTGACGGTGAGCCGGCCGGAACTCGAACGGTATCTGCGCTCCCGGGTCGCGGACCTTCCCGGCGTGGTGATCCTCGAGCGCTGCGAAGTGGTCGAGCCGATCGCCGGCAGGGACGGCGTGGTCACCGGAGTACGTCTGCAGCGTCCGGGGCACCAGCCCGAGGACATGGCGGCCGATCTCGTGGTGAACGCCGTGGGCCGGGGAAACCGGGGCACGGAGTGGCTGCGCCGGCTGGGATACGAGCCCGCGCCTGAGGAACGTGTCGACTCCCGGCTGCAGTACGTCTCGCGTGAGTACCGGCGCCGGCCGGGCGACGCCGACTTCGTCGCCATGGTGGTGGGGCACAGCGCGACGATCCCCAGGGGCGGGGTCGCCCTCAGCGGGGAGGGAGACCGCTGGCTCGTCACCCTCTTCGGCATGGGCGACGACGTCCCACCCGTCGACCCGGACGGGTACCACGGGTTCGCCGCCCGGCTTCCGGTCCCGGACCTGCACCGCCTCCTGGAGCGCCTGGAACCGCTGGGGGAGCCGCGGCGGATGCGCATCCCCGTGAGCATTCGGCGCCGCTACGAGCGGCTGGGCCGTTTCCCCGAGGGCTATGTGGTGTTCGGCGACGCCCTGTGCCAGTTCAACCCGAGCTACGGGCAGGGCATGACGGTCGCCGCGTGCGAGGCCGTCGCCCTTCGTGAGTGCTTGCAGGACGGCCGGCGCGACGGCCTGGCCCGCCGCTTCTTCGAGCGGGCCGCGCGGATCATCGACGTGCCCTGGGACCTGTCGGTCGGTGGTGATCTGCGGTTCCCGTCCGTTGAGGCTCCGCGGCCGCTGCGGGTGAAGCTGCTCAACCGCTACATCGCCCGCCTCCACGTGGCCGCGGAAGCGGACCCGGTGGTCGGCCACGCCTTCCTGAGCGTCGCCAACCTGCAGGCCCCGCCACAGCGCCTGCTGTCACCCGGCGTCCTGGCCCGCGTGCTCCGGCCGCGTCCCAGCGGCGGCCCGGCCCATCCCACGCTTCCGGCTCGGGAGCAGGTCCCGGCCGGTCAATGACGTCGCGGCTCATCCTGAGCCGCGGCATCCGAAATAGAGAACCGTGAGAAAGGACATCATCATGTTCAAGAACATCACCGCGGGCATCGTGCTGGCGACCGCCGTGGCCGGTGGGCTGACGGCCCTCGCCGCCCCGGCCTCGGCGGCGACGGCCGGCGCGGGCAACGCGGTCTGGGTCGAGCCCGGCGCCACCAGATCCTTCCTGGTCATGTGCCCTTCGTACGCCCCCACGATGCTGACCGACACGATCAAGATCACCGCCGGTGACGGGGTGTCGGTCTCGACCAGCCTGGACACGACCTCCGACGCGTTCAGCCGCGACAAGCTCACGGTGACGGCCGCGAACGGAGGCGCCGTTCGCCGGTACGTCTCGGTGACGGCCACCTGCTCGAGCTGACCGGCTCCGGCCACCCGTTGTTCCCGCCCTTCCTGGGCCGCAGCCCTTCGGTTACCCTCGCATGAGATCTTCACAAAGGGTGCGAGAGGCGGGCCGATGGGTGGGGTCGCTCCCGATATTGTGCGGTTCGGGGTACTCGGTCCTGTCCGGGCCGAGCTGGCGGGACGGGCGGTCGGCCTGGGGGGTCTGCGGCAGCGGGCGGTCCTGGCTGTCCTGCTGATCGCCAGGGGCAGGACGGTCTCCGCCGAGCGGATCACGTCCCAGGTGTGGGAAGACTCCCCGCCCTCCTCACCGACGACCCTCCACGCGTACATCTCCCAGCTGCGCCGGGCCCTGGAGCCGGAGCGCCCGCCCGGCGCTCCGGCCCGGCTGCTGGTCCGTGAGGGGATGGGATACGCACTGCGGACTGATCCGTCCGCCGTCGACGCCGAGCGCTTCGCCGACCTCGCCGTGGCGGGGCGGCGCGCTCTGGACGGCGGACGGCCGGGCCCCGCCGTGGAACTGCTCACCGAGGCGCTGGAGCTGTGGCGTGGTCCCGCCTACGCGGACTTCGGCGGGGCCGGTTTCGCCTTCACGGAAGCGGCCCGGCTGGAGGACCTGCGTGCGGCCGCGTACGAGGACCGGCTGGCCGCCACCGTCGACCTGGGCAGGCACGCCGCGGCGGTCGGCGAGCTGGAGGCGCTGGTGGCCGAGCAACCGCTGCGGGAACGCGGCTGGGAGCTGCTCGTCCTCGCCCTGCACCGGTCCGGGCGGCAGGCTGACGCGATCGCGGCGCTGCGCACGGTACGGCGACGGCTCGCCGACGAGCTGGGCATCGACCCCGGACCCGCGTTACGCGACCTGGAGTCCGCGGTGCTCGCCCAGGACCCCCGCCTCGACCCGCCGCCCGCTCGCTCCGCCGGAACCGTCGGCGCTCACGTCGGTGGGGCTCACGTCGGTGGCGCTCACGTCGGTGGCGCTCACGTCGGTGGCGCTCACCTCGATGGCGCTCCCGCCGTTCCCGTCGCGCCTGCCCGCCGTCCGGCGGCGGCGCCCGTCGGTAACCTGCCGTTCGCACTGTCAAGCCTCGTCGGCCGCACGGACGACATCGCCGCCGTGGAGCGTCTGCTGGCCGAGTACCGGCTGGTCACCCTCACCGGCCCGGGCGGAGTGGGCAAGACACGTCTCGCGCTGGAGACGGCCAGAGGCCGGACCGACAGCACCGACGGGCCCTGGCTGGTGGAACTGGCCGGCCTCACCTCACCCGAGCTGCTGCCCGCCACGATCGGCGCCGCCGTCGGCATCCCCGGGGCGTCCTCAGCCGAAGACCTGTCGGCCGTGCTCGCCGGACGGCGATTACTGCTGGTCCTCGACAACTGCGAACACCTGCTGAACGAGGTCACCACCCTGACCGGTGTGCTGCTGAGCCGATGCGGCGGCCTGCGGATACTGTCCACCAGCCGCGAAGCGCTGGGCGTCGAGGGCGAGGCGGTCTACGAGGTACGGCCGCTCGACCCCGACGGGGACGGCGCCGAACTCTTCCGGGAACGGGCCGCCGCGGGCCTGGCCACCTGGTCCCCGGACGTGGACGACCTCGACCGGATCCCCGGGCTCTGCGCCGGCCTCGACGGCATTCCGCTCGCCATCGAACTGGCCGCCGCGCAATGCCGGGTGCTCTCCATCGGCCAGATCGCCGACACCTTGGAGAACCGCTTCGACGTACTGGTCGACGGCCCTGTCGACCTGCCCGACCGGCATCGCGCGCTGGAGTCTGCCATCGCCTGGAGCCACCGGCTGCTCGAACCCGAGGAACGGCGGCTCTTCCACCGGCTGAGCGTGTTCGCCGCCGGATTCGACCTCGACGCCGCGGGCGCGGTCGGGAACCAGAGCCCCGTGCTGCCTCCCTTGTCGGCCCTGGTCCGCAAGTCGCTGGTCGGTGTCGAGCCCGGGACCGCGCCACGCCGCTACCGGCTGCTGGAGACGCTGCGTCAGTACGCGCTGCGGGAACTCGACGTGGAGGACCTGGCGCGGACCCAGCAACGGCACCGCGCCTGGGTGCTGGCCCAGGCGGAGAGCGCCGAGCGCAGGCTCCACGGCCCTCAGGCGGCCGTGCTGCTGGGCCGGCTGACCCGGGAGCAGCCGGAGTTCCGCGCCGCGTTCGCTTCCGCGCTGGCCGCCGGGGACGGCGACTACGCGCTGCGACTGGGTGGAGCGCTGTACTGGTTCTGGTACCGCATGGGCCACATCGCCGAGGGCCTGTCGTGGATGTCGAAGGCTTTCGCCGCGGCGCCGCACGCCGAGCCGGAGGTCCGGGGGAGGGCCCGGCTCGCCGTCAGCGGGCTCAGCTACCTGGCCGGGAGGCCGGCGCAGGCGTACGAGGCCGTCCTGCTGGCGGAGCAGGAGGCACGGCAGGCAGGTGACCTGGTGGTCGAGGCTTCCGCACGGGTCTACCAGACGCACTTCGGCGTGCTCGCCGGCATACCCGTTGACGCTCCGGCGCTCGCCCGCAGCGCGGTCGAACTCGCCCGGCGTACCGGCGAGGACTGGCTGGTGGCCGAGGCGCTGATGGTTCAGGGCACGCTCGCCCGCGTTCTGGGAGATCTCCCGACCGCCGCCGCGGTCCTGGCCGAAGCCGTCGCGACCGCCGACTCCTGCGGCCACGACTGGGCGGCCGGCTCGTCCGCGTGGGCCGCCATGAAAACCGCGTGCGACCGTGGCGACGGCCGGCGTGCCCTGGAGATCGCCGCCGGCATTCTGCACGCGCTCGACCGTCACCAAGACGTCACCTCCAGGCTGGTGCTGTTCCACACCGCCGCCCACGCCCTCGTGCTGGCCGGACAGGCCGACCAGGCAGCCGTGCTGATGGGCGGCGTGGAGGCCGTCGGCCGCCGGGTGGGCTTCTCCCCCGAGTCGATGGACCCGCGGGACGGTCCCCGCGAGGCCGCCGCCGTACGCGAGGCCCTCCCGCAGGACGAGTACGAACGCCTGACGGCCCGGGGACGCGAACTGTCCCTGGAGGAACTGACCACCCTCCTGGTGGACCTCCTCAAGCTCCGCTGACCGGCACCGGCCCGTCCGCCTCGCCGTCCAGGGTGCTCGTGCTCCGCGATTTCACACTCGTACGTGTGGAGTCGTGAACCCGGAGATCCGCTCTGCGACCATGGACTGAAAATGCGGACAACCGGCCAGATCCTCATGATCGCAGTCCAGCGCGCAGTCGATGAGTTCAACAGACGCCTGTGCCTCGGAGATGCGCCGGGCCAGTTCCTCCCGGCGGCGTAGCAGGACGGCCCGCCGCTTCGCGGCGTCCGAGGTGGCCATCATCTCGTGGATCTCTTCCAGGCTGAACCCGGCCTCCTTGCCCCGAAGGATCACGGCCACCCGGTAGAGGTCGTCCGGTCCGTAGCGGCGGCGTGCTCCTGCGACGCGGACCGGCGTGAGCAGGCCCATCGCCTCCCAGTGCCGCAGCACATGCGTCGCCAGGCCGAACCGCTCCGCGATCTCACCGATGCTCATGCCGGCATTGGACGTCATGCAGACATTAAGTCGCACGCTGACCCACATGTCCAAACCTGAAGGAGATCGCGCACGAAGGCTACTATCCGCCTTCGTAGGTCAGAGGGTGAAGAGCGAATGGCAGTGATGCGCCAGGAAGGAGCTGAGGCCGGGCACGAGCGCGACCAGCGCGGGGCCGCCCAGCAGCAGGGCGACCGCGAGCAGCCCGGCCAGGCGCTCGCGGCGGCGCAGTGGCTCTTCCGGGTTGAGCATGCGGCGTACGCGGGTGATCGCTGTCTCGCCGCCGGCGCCGAGGGTGAACGCGGGCGCGCGGCCGGTGGCCAGGCGGACCAGCGCGGCGGCGATCTGCACGCGTGGGTGGCGGCGGGCGGCGATGTCATCGGCCAGCAGTTCGATCAGTCTGGCGATCTCCGTCCTGGCCTGCTCGAACAGCGGGACGCGCGGGAAGGCCCGGGTCAGCGCCTCGCCCGCGGCGAGCACGAGATGATGGCGTCCCCGCAGATGCGCCCGCTCGTGCTCCAGGACCGCGGCGACCTGCTCAGGGGCGAGGCTCTGCAGCGCTCCCGTGGTGATGACCATCTGGGCGTGCCTGCCGGGCAGGCAGTAGGCCAGCCGCTCGTCGTAGTCGATCACAACGGCGCCGAGGTCGCTGTCGCGGCGGCCCAGGAGGCTGAGCAGCGCCGCGTGCTCGCGACGCTCCGCGCGGGCTCTGACCAGGACGGCCGCACCGCAGTAGGCGGCCCGGGCCAGCACCGCTCCCGCGGCCAGCAGGGCGCCCGCGCCCGCCGGCGTGAGCCCGGATCCGTCGTTCAGCATGTCGGCGCAGGCCTCGAAGAGCCCGGCCAGGCCGTGCCCGACGACCTCAGGGGGGACGGCGAAGGCCAGCGCCGCCAGCACCGCGGCCGCGACCACCGAAGCGGCCGCGGCCTGCCAGAGCGCGATCGCCAGCCGGGGCGCCCGGTCGGCCCGGCGCGCCGCGCGCCGGCCCAGCCGGGGCAGCCAGATCGCGGCCGTGACCGTGTAAAGCAGCAGGACGACGGCGGCGATCATGCCCGGCCGCCTCGGTGCGGGTAGACCTGCAGCGCCGCCTCCAGCGCCGCGGCCTCCTCCGGGGTCAGCCGCTCCAGGAAATGCACCAGCGTGGCGGCCTGGTTGCCGCTGCCCGCCAGCGCGCTGCGCATCAGATCGGCCGTGTACGCCTCTTTGGAGGCGACCGGTTCGTAGACGTAGGCGCGACCGACGGGCCGGCGCTTGAGCAGGCCCTTGGTGTGCAGCTTGTCCATCACGGTCATCACGGTGGTGTAGGCGATGGTCCGCTCCTGACGGAGGTCCTCCAGCACATCCCGTACGGAGGCGGGCCGGCGCCGGGCCCACATCCGGTCCATGATCGTGGATTCGAGTTCGCCGAGACCCCGCATCATGGCGGCAATGCTACCGGCGATCGTAGTCAGCATGTTTCGCGTGCCGTGATCGCCCGCTTGAGGATCAGGTCCTTGGGGAGTTGACCGCGACGGCGCCCACCAGCACGGCGTCCCGCGTGAAGGCCACGGCGAAGCGGTCGTCTTCCGGGGAGGCGGCGGCGATGCTCGCCGCGTCCGCGAGGTGCGGCAGCCCGGCCGTCCGGATGCGGGCGCCGTGCACGTGGGCGGCGAAGTTCGGCACGTCCAGGAATGGCTGGGTGTTCTCCGGTCCGCCCAGCCCAGCGTGATGCCTCCTTGCCCAGCCCGGCGTGCATGGGGTGCGGCGCCGAGTCGACCAGGGTGACGTTCCTGCCGAGCCGTGGAGGGCACCTCGCCCCCGATGGCCAGCACGTGCTCGTGTCCCGACTCGAGTGGCGCGCAGTGCCCGGCTGTGACCTGGATCGTCGTGGATGACCTGCGGCGGAATCGTGGAAGAGGTCGGGTGCGAAGTGGTCGCCGGCTGAAGCCCCGGCGGCGAGCAGAGCGATACGGCCTGTACTGTATCCGACAAAATGTATCCTTTGCGGCACCTCGTACACTGACCAGGTGCCGAAACTGTGGAACGAGACGATCGAGGCGCATCGCCGGACCGTGCATGACGCGATCCTGGACGCCACCGTCGAGCTGGTGGGCGAGCGGGGACTGCTTGCGGTGACGATGTCGCAGATCGCCGAGAGGACCGGCATCGGCCGGGCCACGCTCTACAAGTACTTCCCCGACGTCGAGACGATCCTGGTGGCCTGGCACAGCCGCGAGATCGCGGGGCATCTGGAGCGCCTCTCCCGAGCACGGGAGCACGAGGGCGATGCCGGGCGGCGGCTCGAGGCCATGCTCGAGACGTACGCGCTCATCCATCAGCAGATGGCGCGCCACGGTTTCGGCCCCGATCTGGTCGCGCTCCTGCACCGGTCGCAGGACGTCGGTCGCGCCCGGCATCAGCTGCACACCATGCTGCGCGACGCGCTGACCGAGGCCGTGCGTGCCGGTGTCGTACGCGACGACGTGGCGGCGGAGGAACTCGCCGCATTCTGCCTGCACGCACTGCAGGCGGCTGCCGTCCTCCCCTCGAAGGCTGCCGTCCAGCGGCTCGTCGCGGTCACCCTGGGCGGGTTGCGAGCTCGCTGAGCCCGTTGCGGCCTTCCCGTTCTCAGCCGGCCTTGGCCGTTGAACGGCGGCGGCGCCAGAAGTGCGTCGCCACGAGGGCGGCCTTCACCAGGACGGCCGCCAGGACGACGTCCGCGCCCAGGCCCGCCCATTGCGGGATCGCCAGGATGCCTGCGGCCAGGCCCACGTGTACGGCGACGGCCAGGACCGCGGCCAGCGTGAGGCCGAGCACGGTGTGCCGTCGTCGCGGCGCGGGGTCCGTGACGGCCGCGTCTGCGGTCGCGCCGGGTCGGTCCCAGCTCACGGTCAGGTTGTCGCGCCTGCCCATTCTGATGATGTTCCTGGTGACGAGGGCCTGGGCGCGCTGCAGCCTCTCCTCGTCCTCGGCCTCGACGCGCAGGGTCAGGTGGTGGGGGGTGGCCCGCAGGAAGCAGGTTGCGCCGTCGACGGTGATGGTCCCCTCGGTTTCCGACCAGTCGGCCTTGATGTCTTTGGGCCTTTCGCCGCCCGTGTGAGAACCGCGGCCCGGATGGGCGGGGAGCCCGTGGCCCATCTGGGCGGCGTGCCGGCAGAGCTGGACGAGGTACCGGCCGGCGCGGTCTGTCGTGACGTGGGCTTCGGCGCTTGGCATCGCATTCCTTTCGGGGAGTTCGTGAGGGATGAGGCTCTGGTGGACCTGGCGAGCCAGGGCAGGACGTCATGGTGTTGACGTTCTGACTGGGGGGCTGCCCATGCGCCTTTATGCGATCAGGCTGTATCTTACATATACACCATGTATCGCAAAATGTCGCGATGGACCTCTGTCAGGTGCCGCTCGGGGATCGCCAGTCATCGGAGGAGGGGTCGTCGCTGCTTGGTGTGCTCCCGTTGAAAGGGGGACGCTCGGTGAGAATCATCCGATGTCTGCTCTTGACCGGTGGGGTGGGCAAACCTTAGCGTTCGGCCATATGGAGCACGCTGATCCCGCCGACAGCCTGGTCGCGGTGGCGTTCACGGCGAACGGAACCGCCGAGCGGCTCCGCGCGGACCCGCGGACGACGCTGCTCGACACCCTGCGGGAGCGGCTGGAGCTGACCGGCACGAAGAAGGGATGCGACCGCGGGCAGTGCGGGGCCTGCGACCGGCTGCACCCGGTGCAGCGGGCGTTCATCGACTGTGACGGATTCCAGCGCGGATTCTGCACGTCGGGGCAGATCATGTCGGCCGTGGCCGTGCTGCGCGAGGGGCATGCCCAGACCGACGCGGAGATCCGCGAGGCCGGCCTGGCCGTGGCGAACGCCGTCCACAACGCCACCGGCAAGCGCGTCCGCGACCTCCCCGTCACCCTGGACAAGCTCCTGTGACGGGGCTGCCCCGGCGTACCACGCTGGCCACCGTCGCCGCCTCGGCCGGTGTCTCCGTGACCACTGTGTCCAAGGTGCTCAACGGCCGCCACGACGTCGCACCGGCCACGCGCTCGCTGGTGCAGTCCCTGCTGGAGGAGCAGGGCTACCTGCCGCGCCTGTCGGGGCAGGGCCAGGCCCGGATAACGGCCACGGTGGAGGTGTGGGTGGACGATCTGTGTGCCTACTCCACCGAGGCCATCAAGGGCACGGTCGAGGCCGGAGCCGAGTCTGGCGTCGCGGTCGTCGTCACCTATCCGAAAGACACGGCCGGTGAGGGTGTCTCCTGGGCTCGCGACCTCGTGGCCGCCGGGCGTCGAGCGGTGATCACCGTCATGAGCGTGCCGACCCCAGCCCAGCTCGCCGCGCTGTCCCAGGCCCGCCTCCCGGTGGTCGTCATCGATCCGCTCAACCTGCCGGACACCCCCGTGACCAGCGTCGGATCCACCAACTTCGCCGGCGGCCTGTCCGCCACACACCATCTCCTGGAGCTCGGCCATCGCCGCATCGCCTATCTCGGCGGACCCGCGACCTCGACCACCAACCAAGCACGCATGCATGGCTACCGCGCCGCCATGGAGGCCGCGGGCGTGCCCGTACCACCCGAATACGTCCGCACTCCGGGCTTCGGCTATCCCGACGGGATGAGAGAAGGAGCCGCCCTGCTCGACCTGCGCGCCGCGCCGACGGCCATCTTCGCGGCCGGTGACGAGAGTGCCATGGGCGCCATACAGGCGGCCAGGGCTCGCGGCCTGCGCATCCCCGAAGACCTCAGCGTCGTCGGCTTCGACGACACGGAGATCGCCACCATGACCTCGCCGCAGCTGACCACCGTCCGGCAGCCGCTGCGCGACATGGGCGCCGTCGCCCTGCGCACGGCGCTGCGCCTGGCCGCCGGCGAGGAGATCGAATACCGCCACATCGAACTCGCTACCAAACTTGTCATCCGCGGTTCGACTCATGTTGTCTCTGGCACGCGAGCGGGCCGGCGGCGCTGACCACCGCCATGCCGTGGGACCCATCAGTGCATCATGCTGCCCGGCCCGCGTGGGCCCGGCCTGTCCCATCTTCCACAGGGCCTGCCCCATTCACCGAACCAGTCGGCCAGGTAGCGGCGCATCCGGAACATCTCGGCATGCTGGTCGTCGCGTATCTTCGCGGCGAACTCCGCGACTTGGGGATGCTCGGCCCGCCCGGACGCCAGCAACTGCTGCGACATCCCGATCGCCGCCATGTGGTGCGGGATCATGTCCTGCAAGAACGTCTCATCGAGCGCATCGCCGGACAGTCCGGACAGGTCGCGCATCATCGGCCGGTAGTCGCGCGCCCCCGGGTGCCCCGGATACCAGTTGGCCAGCCACTCCTTCATGGTGGCGATCTCGGCGCTCTGCGTCGTGACGATCGAGGCGCCCAGGGCGCGCATCTGGGAGCGGTTCGAGCGCTGCAGCTGCCGGGCTGCGGCTACGGCTTCTTCATGGTGGGCCACCATCTGGGTCAGATAACCGGCCTCGTCCCTGACGTGCATGCCGTGCATCCAGCCGCACGGCCCCATGGGGCCCCAGCCGGTCGGTGTGGCGGTCGGCTGCCAGGCTGCGGCGGCAGCCGCCGTGGTGGCGGCTGTGGTGCCGGCTGTGGTGCCGGCTGTGGTGCCGGCTGTGGTGCCGGCTGTGGTGCCGGCTGTGGTGCCGGCTGTGGTGCCGGCGATGCCGGTCACCGCCGCCGCGGCGGCCAGCGCCGACCCGACCGCGGCAGCCGCTACAGCCGGACGTTTCATGTCGGCCCCCAGCGTGATGTGTCCTGTTCCCCGTCCCTCCAAGCCTGCGTGCGGCCGGCCAGGCCCGGCCAGTGCCATGCGACCCTGATGACCAGGACCAACGTCCCCGACACCGCGGACCTGCCGGCGGGCGGGTCCGCGACCCAGGAGAACGGGACCAAAGCCCCCAGGGTGCGGGACGGCTCCGGACAGCATCGGCAGCATGATGACGATGCAGCACATCGACGCCTGTTGGCGTGCCGCGACCTACCTGTCCATGGGGCAGTGGACCTGGCCGGTGCCGGCGATGCCGATCGTGCCCGTGGTCAGCGCACGATCGCCACCGGGCATGGCGCATGCCGCAACATGGCCGCGGTCACGGAGCCGAACCGTCCGTGCGGGCTCCCGACGACCACCAGGGTCGCGTTCGCGACGGCGGCGAGCGCCTCGCCTGCCTGTGCCTGTGTCGTACGCGACTCGATCATGGTCGTCGGCTGCCTCTCCCTCCATGGCCGGAGGGCCTGCGCCAGCCAGTTGTCGGCGGCGTTCCGGACGGCCATGGGGTCGAGGGCGGGGAACGCGATCCCTCCCCAGGCCACCGGAGGCTGGCGCCAGGCGTGCACCGCGATCAGCGGAAGGCCGCGTACGGTCGCTTCCGCGCAGGCGAAGGCGAGCACCGCGTCGGCCTTGCCGTCATCCGCCAGGCCCACCACGATCGGCCCCTGACGGGACCTGCGAGGCAGCGAACCCCTGCCACGGACGACGATGACCGGGCACCGCGCGTGGGCCGCGGCATGGGCCGCCACGGAACCGGTCACCGCTCGCGCCATGGCGCCCAGCCCGCGCGAGCCGACCACGAGCAGTCCAGCATCGGCCGACAGCTCCTCCAGCCGCCTGGTCGCCGAGCCCTCGTACAGATCAGGGCGCACGTCCAGTCCTGGGGAGCCGGCTCGCGCGCAGTCGGCGCCGTGCCACAGCACGTGCTCGGCCGCGTGGCGGAGCGAGTCACGGGCCGCCGGATCACCGTCGCCGTACGGCCACTGCCACGCGTGGCAGACGACGAGGGGCAGCTGTCGGAGCTCGGCCTCGTCCACCGCCCAGTCCAGGGCCTGCATCGAGTGGTCGGAGCCGTCGTAGCCGATCACCACGCCCATTGTCCCGTTCACCTGTCCACTCTTGGCAGATCACAGCGCCGTACGGGGGGCCACAACGGCTTGGTCTTGAGGCTTTGCCCTTTCCCGGTCAGAGCTTCGCCGTTCGGGAGACCTCTGGATGATCAAGCGAGGATGGAGAATCGGTGGTCCAGATCGAAGATCCTGAGCAGGCGGGCGACGCGTTCGGGGACACGGGAGAGGTACAGGTGTCCGCCGACGTCTCGGGCCCTGTCGTCGGCACGGACGAGCGCTGTGAGTCCGGACACATCCATGAACGACACGTCGCCCAGGTCGACCTCGATGGTCGAGCTCGGGCCGTTCATCGTACCGATGAGCAGGTCCTCCAGCGGCGCCGCCGTCGCGATATCGACCTCTCCGCAGACCGTGACCTTCGCCGTGCCGTTCACCGCCTGCTTGAACAGCTCGAAGGGGCTTCTGTACGGGCCTGGGTGGACGGGCTTCCTCTTCATCTCCGCCTCCAGTCGAGTGCTGCCAGGGGGGCGCAGATCGTCTTACCGGACCACTCCATGCTGTCGGGTCTCCAGCGGCGGCAGTAGGGCCGAAGGTCCCGCCCATGGGTTCCCAAAGTCCTCGGGACCGCCACCACGCGGGTGATCTCCGTCCCGGTGCGCGACAAGCGCGCCCATGTGCGCCCGGCAGGGCGTCGGGCCGCCGGACGGCCGGGGCGTGGATCGGTCAGAGGCCGTGGACGCGGCGGCCGGTGATCTTGTGTGGCGCGATGCGGATGTACAGCTGACGCTCGCCGCCCGCCCACGGGGTGACGTCGGCGTGGACGACCTTCTCCACCTCGTCCTCCGGTACGTGGTGAGCGGGGCCCTGGATGAGCACGCTCCAGCCCGCCCGCTGAGCCTCGTCGATCCGGTCCACCTGGAAGCCGATCTTGATGTCCACTCCCTGGAGGCCGGTGCGCAGGTCCTGGTCCATGGGGCCGCCGCGGGCCGTACGGAAGACGATGGCGCCCTCGTGCAGCTTGTAGTTCACGGGCAGCACCGTGGGCCCGTCCGGGCCGTTGAACGCCACCCGGCCGATGCCGCCCGGCGCGACCAGCCGCAGGCACTCCTCGGGCTCGAGGACCTCCAGGACGGGATGGGCCGCGGCGGGACCGGGGCCGGGCGGGCGATCGCGCCCGCCGCCCAGCAGGTCCTGGACCGTGGTCTCCAGAGCGGCGGCCAGGCGGGTCACCGTACCCATGTCGGGCATGTCCAGGTGGCTCTCCAGGTACTGGACGTATCCGGTGGACATGTCCGCCCGTTCGGCGACCTGCTCGACGGTGAGGCCGAGCCGGTCTCGGTGATAGCTGATGCGACGGCCGAAGTCACCACTGCCGGTCATGGGCGCGTCCCTTCTTGGCTGGTAGTGCCCATGAAGCTACCCGCGTGCCGCCACGGCAGACAGGGCCCTTAGTCCCTGACGTGACCGACCTCCGGCCCTGCAGCGGACGGGTCGAGCGCGGTCCGATGGAGGTGACGAAGGAGGACACCATGATCATTGTTGGCGTGGACGGCTCCGTGGCCGCGCGAGCCGCGGTGGAGTGGGCGGCCCACGACGCGTACCGCATGCGGGTGCCGCTGCGGATCGTGCACGCCGTGGACCGCTCGCCGTACCAGATCGGCAAATACCCGAACTCCGTCCTTCCGGACGTGCTGCTGCGCGAGGGACAGAGGATCCTGAACGAGGCGGAGGCGCTCGTGCGCGAGCGGTGGCCCGCCGTCGAGGTCACGACCGAGGACATCGAGGGCGCGCCGGCCGAGGTCCTGCGCGAGCAGGCCAAGGACGCCGCCGAGGTCGTGGTCGGCAGCCGCGGGTTCGGCGGGTTCGCCGGCGCGCTGCTGGGTCCCGTCAGCATGCACGTGGCCGGTCACGTGCGCTGTCCCGTCGTGGTCGTTCGAGCCGACCATCGGCCGGCGTACGGGGAGGTCGTGGTCGGAGTCGACGACTCGCCGGAATGCGAGCCCGCGCTGGCCTACGCCTTCGAGCAGGCGAAGCTCCGGGGGAGCGCGCTGCGGGTGGTCCATGCCTGGCAGTTGCCGGTGCATGCCTTCGCCCCCGAGGCCTCCTACGACATGGACGAGGTACGTACGGCGCAGCACCGGATCGTCCGCGACCGGACGGCGATCTTCAGCAAGGATTACCCGGAGGTCAAGCTGGTCGAGGACGTGCAATCCGCGCATCCGGTCGACGCGCTCACCGACGCGTCCGAACAAGCGGACCTGCTGGTGGTGGGCTCGCACGGGCGCGGCGCCCTGAGCTCGGTGCTGCTCGGCTCGGTCAGCCGGAGCGTCCTGCACCACGTCCGCTGCCCCGTGGCGGTGGTACGCGCGTGAAGCCGTAAGCGTCATCGACGCCCTCCGTGATCGGGCACAAGGAGGGCCGATGCCCCTGGCGGCGTGGGACTTTCGGCCCTGACCGGACCGCCCTGGGCGTGATGCGCTGATGTGGAGGTGGTGGTCATGACCGTGATTTCGGCGAAGCATGCGCTGCAAGCCGCAGTGGAGGCCGCCCGCTGGGCGCCGTCTGTGCACAACACGCAGCCCTGGACCTTCGTGGTGTCCGAGCAGGAGATCGGCCTGCGGGCCGACACGGACCGGAAGCTGCGCGAGAGCGATGTCTCGGGCCGTGAGCTGCTGATCAGCTGCGGCGCGGCCCTGTTCACCATGCGTACGGCCATGCGCTGCGAGGGCTTCGAGCCAGTGGTGCGTACGCTCCCGGACCCGGACCGCCCCTCGTTGCTCGCCACGCTCCGCCCGGGCGCCGAAGCGCGAGCGGACGAAACCGTCAAGGTGCTGGGCGGTGAGATCGAACGCCGGCGCACGCACCGGGCAGGCTTCGCCGACGTGCCCGTCCCGGACAGGGTGGTCGAGCGGCTGGTCCTCGCGGCCATGGAGGAGTGCGCCAAGCTGACGCCGGTCCGCTCGCCGGACGCGATCAAGGTGATCGCCGGGCTCACCCAGGCCGCGCAGGGCGTACAGGCGCAGGATCGCCGCTTCGGCCTGGAGATGATCCGCTGGGCGCGGTCACCCGACAGCAGCGGTACGGACGGGGTGCCCGCACAGGGTTACCCGCGCGAGGCGGCGCGTACCGACCCGCTTTTCCCGCAGCGCGAATACGGCTGGCAGCCCGGCTGGGGGAGCGGAGCCGGCCAGGAAGGCGCGGCGGCGGTCGGAGTCGTGGCGGTGCTCACCACACGGGGCGACAGCCGCCAGGACTGGATCGACGCGGGGCAGGCGTTGCAGCACGTGCTGCTGGAGGCCTCGGCGTACGGCGTCAGCGCCGCCTTCCACACGCAGGCGCTGGAGCTGGAGCCGCTCCGCGAGTTCCTGCGGCTCCAGCTGTGCTCGGGCGAATACCCGCAAATGATCATGAGGCTCGGCGTCACCTTCGACGACAAGGAGTCGATCCGCCGCCCGCTGTCCGAGATCGTCGAGTAAGCCGCCGGTGACGAATATCGTACTATTCCGAATATTTCAAGGATTCTCGATTCTCTCTAAAGGGCGCGGCTGAAAGTAAAGTAGCGACAAATCCACCGAAAATCGTTACTCTTCCCGTGGCTAGTCATTGATCACGGGAGCGTAAATGGATCTTCGTGGTAAGGCATCGACGGCCGTCGGTGCACTGGTCACCATCGCCACCCTTGCCGCCGGCGGATTACCCGCGGCGGCCCAGGCAGGAGCCGCGACCGCGGCAGCCGAGGGCCCGGTCACGCACGAGCAGAACCCGCGGGTTCCCGAGGGCGCCGCGTGGACGGAGGCGTACTTCCCGTCCTCGGACGGCAGTGGGGTCGAGTTACACGCCGACGTGCTGCGGCCGGCGCACCTGCCTGCTGACGCCAAGACGCCGGTGATCGTCTCGGTCGGCCCCTACTTCGCGCACGTGGGGCAGACGTCGCCCGAGGGGTGGGACCGGGTCGGGCCGTCGGCGCGCTTCCGGGACTTCGTGGACGGCGCCAAGCTGATGGCGCGCGGCTACACCTTCGTGATGGTCGACCTGCGCGGCTTCGGCGGCAGCACGGGGTGCCTGGACTGGGTCGGCCCGGGTGAGCAGGCCGACGTCAAGGCCGCCGTCGAGTGGGCGGCCGGCCAGCCATGGTCGACCGGCAAGGTCGGCATGTACGGCAAGTCGTACGACGCCGTCACCGGGTTGGTGGGCAACAACCTCAAGCTGCCCAGCCTGAAGGCGGTCGTCGCCCAGGAGCCGGTCTGGGACATGTACAACTACCTGTTCAGCAACAAGGTTCCGCGGCCCAACGTCACGGGCACGCCGCAGGCGTACAACTCGATCGCGACGTTGCCTTCGTTGGCCGACGACAGCGACCGCTACAAGGCGAACGCGGCGTACGAGGCGAGCCACCCGCAGTGCCTGAGCGACAACCTCACCAACAACAACAACCCCGACCCGCAGTCGGCGTACTGGAAGGCCCGCAACCTGGCCGCCCAGGCCGCCGGCAGCAGCACGCCGCTGTTCGTGACCCAGGGGTTCATCGAGCCCAACACCAAGCCTGAGGACATGGACGAGTACCTGGCCAACCACCGGGGCCGCGAACGCGGTTGGCTCGGCCAGTGGCCGCACGTGCGGGGCAACGACACCGACGAGAACGGCCGGCTGCAGATGGGGCGTGCCGGCTGGTTCGACGAGGTGATGCGCTTCTACGACCAGCACCTGCTCGGCACCAAGCCGTCGGTGACCGACCCGGCGTACGCCATCGAGGACAGCCTCGGCCACTGGCGCGCCCAGCCGACCTGGCCGGTGGCCACGACGTCGTACGGCGTGCGGCTCTCCTCCGGCCGGTACGTCGACGACGGCGGCGGGGTCTCGGCGAAGGCCGCCCCGGAGGGCCGCTGGGACATGGAGCACGCGCCGCCGATCAAGCCGCTCTCCGACACCGAGAAGAGCCTGGCCAAGCGGGGCGACGCCGCCGCCAACAGCTTCTGGACCTGGTCCACGCCCGCGGCCCGGCCGCTCCGGCTCACCGCCACGCCGACGATCAGGCTGACCGCGAGCACGAGCGGGAACGTGATGGTCCGCCTGTGGGACGTCGCTCCGGACGGCCAGGCGACGATGTTCGACGAGAACGTCGCCCTGCTGGAGAAGGGCGGACCGATCTCGTTCGACCTGAAGTCGACCGACTGGACCTTCCAGCGGGGACACCGGCTGGGGGTGCAGATCGGCACCATCATCGAGACCGACGGCTGGGGCTGGCTGGACGTGCCCTCGGGCAACACGATCAAGGTCTCTGACGCGCGGCTGAGCCTGAACGTGCTGAACCCCAGGTTCGACGTGCCGACCCAGGGTGACCGCTCGCCGTACCTGGACGAGTACCTCGCGGCGAACACCACCACGCTGGACAACGTCGGTCCCGGCACCTTCCCGCTGAAGGTCTCGTAGGGCCGGCCGAGCGAGCGACTGCCCGGCACCCGCCACAGCGGCGGATGCCGGGCAGCCGTACCACAGCACGAACGCCACGTGCCCGAGGCTCCCGACGCCCGCCACCCCGGGCGGGAGGACGGCGATGGAGCCTCGGGTGGGCGTGCCCTCCACGGGCAGGCAGGCGGCCGGCAGCCGGCGCGCCGGTACGCGGAGCGTGCCCCGTACAAGAGGGGAGACGGACGGCTGATCAGCTCGTCAGGCGACGGTGCAAGCGGCTCCGTTCAGGGTGAAGGCGGCGGGCGCGGCGGTGTTGCCGGTGTGATTGGCCTGGAACCCGATGGTGGTGGAGCCGCCTGGCGCCAGCGACCCGTTGTAGCTGACGTTTTTCGCGGTGACCTGGCCGCTGGCCGGCGTGTACGTGGCGCCCCACCCGGAGGTGATCGTCTGTCCGCCGGGGAGGGTGAAGACCAGGGACCAGCCGTTGATGGCGGCCGAACCGGTGTTCGTGATCGTGATGTTCTCGGTCAGCCCGGTGTTCCAGGGGCTGATCGTGTCGCTGACCCGGCAGGCGCCGGTTCCGCCGCCGGGCGGAGGGTCGGTCGGCGGCGGGGTGTTCCCGTCGAGGCCGAGGAAGGAGATGGCGTAGGCCAGCATGCCGCTCATCGGCAGGTCATGGCCGACGCCGCTGACGCTGATTCCTTCGACGGTCGCCCGGGTCCCGGTGTCGCCGTACCTGGTCCGGGTCCAGGACGACTGCGGGTGGTCGGTGAACGCCGGAGTCTGGCTCAACCCGTGCAGGTTGGTCCACTGCTTGAGCTCTTCTCCGAAGTTCGGGTAGGCGAGGGTGGTGTCCGTGGTGCCGTGCCACAGCTGCATCCGTGGGTAGCGGCCCGTGTATCCCGGATACATCGACCGGGCCTGGTCGCCCCACTGCTGAGCGGTCTTGATGAGGTTCCCGCCGGAGCACTGGCTGTTCCAGAGGGAGCCGTTCGTGGTGGCGAAACACCCGGCGGGTACGCCGGAGAACGCCGCGCCGGCCGCGAACACGTCCGGGTATTCGGCGGCGAGGACATTGGTCATCATCGCGCCGGAGGAGAAGCCGCTGACCACGATCCGTGCGGGGTCGACGTTGTAGCGCTGCCGGGCGTAGGCCACCATCGCCATGATGCCGGTCGAGTCGCCGCCGCCGTTGCGCTTGAGCGCGCCCGCCGTGGACACGTCGAAGCAGTGGCCGTCCCGGGTGGCTTCGGGCAGCACGATGATGTACCCGTACCGGTCGGCCGCGGTGACGTAGTCGTGGCCGTTCCAGTTGAAGATCCCGCTGGCCGAACCGCCGCAGTAGTGGACCAGGACCAGCATCGCCGGCTGCGCCGCGACCTTGTCCGGGACGTAGATGTACATGTTCAGGTTCGTGGGATTGGTGCCGAAGTTGGTCACCCGGGTCAGCGACGCGGCGTCGGCGGGCCGGATCCCCAGGAGGACGCTGGCGGCGACCAGCACTGTGGCAGCGGCCGCGACAACGGCTCTCAGCCTCTGTTTCACGGCGGTCCTTTCTGCTTCGAGAAGATGTGCGTGACCGGAGTCCGTTGTCAGCGAAAACGCCTGATCCGCGGAGCGCGGCCTCTTTCTGCGCGGGGTGGTGGTACGGCGGAGCAAATACGAAACGGCGAATCCCGGTCAAGGCTGCGGCCTCTCCGCTCCGCCCTTTCTCCATGGGGAAGCGACCCTGAGCTGGTCCTATGAAGGAGCAGGCCGATGGGGCGCGAAGCGTGCCGCGCTGAAACTTTCAGTCCAGTGGAGTTTGTTCGGCCGAGCCAATTGGGGGAGGCGCAACTTTTCCGAAAGTTTCGGTGCGGATAATGGCCCTAGATCAGGGAAAGTCGGCTGCCGCCGGGCGCGGAGCGGCAGAACGAGCGGCGAATACCTTTACAGTTGCCGTGGTGATTTCCACACTGGTTTCCGACTGGCCTCCTCCTGCCGGGGTGGTGGTGGGCGGCAGCTACCGCCCTAGGTGACGCGGTCCGGCGACGGACGGCGTTCGATGCGGCGGCGCCGGCGATGTCCGTCCCCGCCCCCGACGACGCCGCCCCCGACGACGCCGGCACCCTTGGCGCCGCGGCCGCCCAGAGCGGCCGCTACATGGGTGTCGCCGTGGCGGCGTGCTGTCGATCCTGGAGCTGCTCGACAGCGGCGTCTTCTCACCCGAGCGAGCCGAGGCGATCCGTAAGAAGCTGCTCTAGCTGGGCCGCGATGTCGTCCAGCGGCTGGATGTCGCGCTTGGCCCGGCACAGGGCCACCGTGCCCTCCACGGAGGCGACGATCAGGGTGGCCAGCGGGCCGGCGTCCGCGACACCGTGTTCGCGCAGCGCCTCGGCCAGCAGCCGCTCCCATGCGGTGAAGACGGCGGCCGCGGCGGCGATCGCCTCGGCCTCGCCCTCGGCGGGCGGCTCCTCGACCGCCACGGCCAGCACCGGGCAGCCCGCGCGGAAGCCGCTGTCGAGCACCGTCCGCCGCCACAAGGCCAGGAAGGCGCGCAACCCGGCCACCGGACCCGCCGCCAGCTCGCGCCAGTGCCGTGGACACCAGATCACCGGCATGCCGTACGGCCTCGGCGGCCAGCTGCTGCTTGCCACGGGGGAAGTAGTGGTAGGTCGAGCCCAGCGGAGCCCCGCTATGAATCTACTTTGTAAAGGCGAGGGACTCGGCGTGCGCCCGCCGGAGCAGGGCAAGGCAGGACGCACGCCGACCCCATCATTCAGTTCTTGACTCTGCCGTGGATGTCGGCCCCGGTGCCGGCGGTGGCGCGCCGGGTGGCGGCCGCAGCACGCGTGTCGGGTCCGGGCAGGTCGGAGCTGAAGGCGTAGACGACGGCGGCCGTGGCGATGGCGCCGGTGTTCAGCGCGAGTGCCTTGTCGTTGATGTTGGCGATGGTGTCGCAGGCCTGGTGGTAGCAGGAGTCGTAGGGCTGGCCGGCGGTGCCGCCGAACAGCGCGGCCTCCTCGGCGGTCTTGACGCCTTCGGCTCCGGTGAACAGCCCGCCCGCGGGGATGCCGACCGCGATGAACGGCCCGTAGTCGGAGCGGCCGTCGAAGTCGGTGCCGTTGTGGCCCTGGCGCAGAGCGTCGAAGTACTTCTCGAAGAGCTTCTCGATCTCGTCGGATCCGGCCGGGCCGGCGGGGGCGCCGGTGGCGTCGGAGTCGTCACCGTCGTAGATCTTGAAGGCGTAGTTGGGCGAGGCCACCATGTCGTAGTTGAGGTACAGCTTGATCTTCGCGGCTTCGGCGGCCGGCAGGGACCCCACGTAGAACTCCGAGCCGAGCAGGCCCAGCTCCTCGGCGCTCCACCAGGCGAAGCGGAGCCGGTTCTTGGTGGGGATCTTGCCGAGCGCCTCGGCCACCGTGAGGATGGCGGCGCTGCCCGAGCCGTTGTCGTTGATGCCGGGTCCCGCGGTCACGGAGTCGAGATGGGCGCCGGCCATGACGACCTTGTTCGGGTCGCCCCACTTGGAGTCGGCGATCACGTTGTGGGTGGTGCGGAACTCGCTGACGGTGTCGGTCTTGATGCGGACGACGGTCGTGGCCGAGGCCAGTTCCTGGCCGACGGCGAAGCTGGTGCCGACGACGGGGATCGAGACGGGCTCGCCGAGGTTGCCGCGCAGGGTTTCGGTGCGGCCGGGCTGGCCTTCGTTGAAGATGATCGCGGCGACGGCTCCCGCGGCCTGGGCGTTCTGTGCCTTGACGACGAAGTTGCAGGTGCCGCGCTGCAGCAGGGCGATGTTGCCCGGGGTGAAGCCGGCGAAGTCCGAGGCTTCGCAGCCGGAGCTCGAACTGCTCGGTGTCGGGCCTGGTGGCAGGGTGAGGTCGACGTTCTGCAGGGTCGCGGTGACCTGGCCAGAGCCGGAGTAGCTCATGGTGGCGAACTCCCCGACGGACGAGCCGTCGGGCGGGGTCGGGGTGAAAGCCCGCGGGTTGGGCGAGATCCGCTCCATCGACGCGGTGGACAGTTCCTCGAAATAGGCGAACTCGAACGGCTGCACGGTGACCGTGTAGCCGGCCTTCTTCAGCTTGCTGACGACATAGTCGCGGGAGGCCGCGTGCCCGCTGGTGCCCGCCGCCCGGATGCCGTCGTTGGCGTCGGCGATCGACTGCAGGGCCTGCAGGTGCTTCTTGACGGCAGGTGCGGTGATGGAGTCGATCAGCTTCTTCTGGGCCGCGTTCGGTGCCGGGTCCGCGTACGCCGCGGCGGGGACGAGCGTGAGGGGTAAGGCGAGTGCCGTGGCCACGGTTAGGACGCGGAACACACCTCGGCGCGAACTGATGCGCATACAGGCTCCTCTGGCTTGCGCGAATCGGTGCAATATCCCCGAATGGGCGGCGTACGAGAACTTAGCTCGACATATCGGCATCAGGAAGACCCGAATCGCGCAGGCTGGTGTGCTGACATAACAGAATTGGGCTATCATCGCCATATGACGATTGATGGCGACGGTGGCCGTTGTGTGAGCGCCGACATCGCCGCCGGGATCTCTCCGGCGGCGGCACTGTTCCACTCCCTGGCCGACGAGACCCGGCTGCGCATCGTGCAACGCCTGGCCAGAGGGGAGGCGCGGGTGGTGGACCTGACCGCCGAGCTCAGGCTGGCCCAGTCCACCGTGTCCAAGCATCTGGCCTGCCTGCGCGACTGCCACCTGGTCGACTACCGGGCCCAAGGGCGCCAGTCGTTCTACTCGCTGACCCGCCCCGAACTGATGGACCTGCTCGCCTCCGCCGAGTACCTGCTGGCCGCCACCGGCCACGCGGTCGCTCTCTGCCCCGGCTCCGGCCAGGCGGGGCTCATGGAAGAAGCGGTGTCGTGACGGCGCTGGACCTGGGCCCGGCGCCGGCCCGCCGCGCCGTGCTGCGCCGCCGCGTCCGGCTGCTGGTCGCCGCGACCATCACCTACAACGTGATCGAGGCCGTGGTCGCCATCACCGCCGGCACCATCGCCTTCTCCTCGGCCCTGATCGGCTTCGGTCTCGACTCGGTCGTCGAGGTCGCCTCCGCCGCCGCGGTGGCCTGGCAGTTCTCCGCCGCCGACCACGAACGCCGCGAGAAGACCGCGCTGCGCGTGATCGCGTTCTCCTTCTTCGCGCTGGCCGCGTACGTCACCTTCGACTCCGTACGCGCCCTGTTCGGGGTGGGTGAGGCCGAGCACTCCACGCCCGGTCTGATCCTGGCCGCGCTCTCGCTGGCGGTCATGCCGTTCCTGTCGTACGCCCAGCGCCGCGCCGGTCGGGAGCTCGGCTCGGCCTCGGCTGTGGCCGACTCCAAGCAGACGTTGCTGTGCACCTATCTCTCGGCGGTGCTGCTGGCCGGGCTCGCGCTCAACAGCCTGTTCGGCTGGTCCTGGGCCGACCCGATCGCCGCGCTGGTCATCGCCGCCGTGGCGGTCAAGGAAGGGCGCGAGGCCTGGCGCGGCGATGCCTGCTGCGCCGTCCCCGCCGCGCCGGTCTCCGCGTCCGCCGAGCGTGACGGTTGCGCGGACGGATGCTGCTCTCCCGGTCAGGACGACCCGCGATGATCGGCCGCCCGATGCCCGCCCGCGTACGGGCCGCCTACCGCAGCGAGATGCGCGCCGCCCGCACCGCAGGCAGCGCCGATGCTCGCCGGCGGCATCTGGAGCGGGCGCCACCGACCTGCCTCAGGCACGCGCCACCCGCAGCAGGGCTGACTATCCGGGGTCAAGCCCGGCGAGGGCCACCCGGCCGGTGGGGGAGAGCCGGTGACGCCGGTCCAATCGCCTGACGGCCGCCGCCGAGGCCGTTCCTGTGACGGCCAGCAGCAGCCACGGCAGGCCGGCCAGGCCGGTGGCGCGGGCCGAGTCGAGCAGGGCGCCGGACAGCAGGTTCCCGGCCAGGATGCCGACGCCGGACAGCAGGTTGTACAGCCCGTAGTAGGTGCCGATCAGCCGGTCTCCCGCCATGTCGGCGATGGTGGCCATCTCGAACGGGAAGGCGACCAGCGTGCCGAGGGTGAGCAGGAGGGTGCAGAGCACGACGGGCGCCATCGCCCACCCCGGAGGGAGGGGCAGCTGGGCGGCCGCGGCGGGCGGCAGGAAAGCGGCCCCCATGAGCGCCAGGCCGCGGCTGATCGCCTGTCCGCGGCTCCACCGGGCCGAGCACCAGCCGGTCAGGCGCACCTGACCGGCGATGCCGAGCAGCGCCGAGAGGGCGTAGAGGGCCGTCACGCCGATCTCGCCTCCGCCGAGGCGCTGCACCTCTAGCGGCAGGGCCAGATACATCTGGTACGACAGCGCGTACGAAGCGATCATCGCCGTGGCGAAGGAGACGAACGCCCGGTCCCTGAACGCCCGCCGCCAGTCGCGCAGCACCGGCTGCTCCTCCCGCGCCGGGCCGCGCCGGGCCGGCAGGCACCAGCCTTGCAGGACGGTCAGGACCGCGAAGATCGCCGCGGCGGAGAGGCACACGGCGGTGAAGCCGGTCTTCAGCAGCGCGATGCCGACCAGCGGGCCGAGCAGGATGCCGCCCTGGTAGAAGACGTTGAACACGGCGAAGGCGGCGACCTTGCGCTCCCCGGCCGCGACCGCCAGGTATGCGCGGGCCGCCGGATTGAACAGCGCACCCGCGAAGCCCGTCACGACGGCGGCCACGATCAGCAGAGGCAGTGACGTGGTCAGCCCGAACAGCGCGAACCCGACCGTCCGCAGCGCACAGCCGAGCATGATCAGCGGCTTGTAGCCGAGCCGGTCGGCCAGGGTGCCGCCGATCAGGAACATGCCCTGCTGGCTCATGTTCCGCAGGCCGAGGACCAGCCCGATCGTCCAGGCCGCCAGGTCCGCGCCGCTCGACAGGTGCTGGGCGAGATAGGGCATGAGCATGTAGAAGCCGAGGTTGATGCCCGCCTGGTTGACCTGCAGCAGCTGGATCGACCGGTCGAAGGAGCGGAACTCCCGCAGCACGCCGCTCACCTCGTGCCTGCCAGCGGGTCCGTCACGGTGGTGCAGCGCGTCCAGCGGCGCACCTCCCGCTCGGTCGGTACGTCCAGCACGTCCGGCTCCTCGGCCGGTACGGCGCCCAGCAGGCCGTGGGCGCGGCAGTAGTCGTCGTCGAAGACGGTGTTCCAGTACCGCCACGGCCCGTCGGGAAAGACCGCGACGATGGCCTGTCCGGGGGCGGTGCGGGCCAGCCAGCGGGCCACCAGGGTGACCGCGCCGGTGCTCCAGCCACCCGAGACGTAGTGCCGGGCGGCCAGGGTGCGGCAGGCCCAGACCGCCTCGGCCGGGCTGACCCAGTGCACCTCGCTGAAGGCGTCGTAGGCGACGTTGCGGGGATGGATGCTGGAGCCGAGCCCGCGCATCAGCCGGGGCCTGGCGGGCTGGCCGAAGATGGTCGAGCCGACGGTGTCCACCCCGACCAGCCTCAGGTCGGGGAAGTGGTGGCGCAGGACGTTGTGGATGCCGGCGCTGTGCCCGCCGGTGCCGACCGAGCACACCAGCGTGTCGATGTGCGGGAGCCGGCCCAGCAGCTCGTGGGCGAGCCCGGCGTAGGCGTCGACGTTGTCCGGGTTGTTGTACTGGTCGGGGCAGTAGGCGCCGGGAGTCTCGGCGAGCAGGCGCTGGACCCGCTCGCGGCGGGCCTGCTGCCAGCCGCCGACCGGGTGCGGCTCGGTGACGATCTCCAGCCGTACGCCGTAGGAGGCGAGCAGCCGGCACATCAGCGGCTCCATCCCGGGGTCGCCCACCAGCACGACTGGATGGCCGAAGACGATCCCGGCCAGGGCCAGGCCCAGCCCCAGGGTGCCGCTGGTCGACTCGACGATCGTCGCGCCCGGCCGGAGATCCCCCCGGGCCCGCGCCCGGCGCACCATGTGCAGGGCGGGACGATCCTTGATGCCGCCGGGGTTGAAGCCTTCCAGCTTGGCCCAGAATCCTCCTCCCGGTACGAACGGCTCCGAAATGAACGCCAGCGGCGTATTGCCGACGGTCAGCGAAAGCGACGAAGAATGGGCGGCGGGCGCCTCTTGCGGGCGCGCGGAAGTAGTTTGTGATGGCATGGGTGAATTCCCGGAAGTGAATGACGCAATTCGGACGACTGACGGAGGTCATGACTCCTATATGCGCATCACGCAGAGATTTCCCAGACGGGGCGCGGCAGGGCGGGCCGCACACGCGTGGGCGATCGCGA
This sequence comes from Nonomuraea sp. NPDC050786, assembly GCF_040654115.1. Lineage (NCBI taxonomy): Bacteria > Bacillati > Actinomycetota > Actinomycetes > Streptosporangiales > Streptosporangiaceae > Nonomuraea > Nonomuraea sp. NPDC050786. The sequence goes on along the minus strand of NZ_JBFAHJ010000034.1, from coordinate 44,438 downwards.
TCTCGGCGACGCCGTGTGCGGTGGGCGCCGACCGGGTCGCCGGGGTGGCCACGGAGAGGGGCGTGTCGGCCAGGCCGGCCGCCGAGCAGCAGTCCGGTTCGGTGCCGTGCCGGTGACGCGTCGGCAACTCCCGATGCAGGCACGGCGCGGCGTCCATGGCGGCGTCCATGGCGGTGTCCATGGCGGTGTCCATGGCGGTGTCCACGGCGGTGTCCTGCATGTGGGCGCCGTCGATGGCCGGCTCCGACAACTCCACGGCCGCGCACGCGCCGCCATGGGCGAACACCACGCCGATGAGCAGCACGAGCACGAGCGCCGCACGCGCCGTCAGCCGACCGGCCGGGCGGTGGGAGCGGATCGTTCGTGTCGTGAGCATCACCGGTGATGATGCCCGCGAGCCCACCGGACGCGCCCGGCGAAATCAAAGATTCCGGTAAAGCTCCCGCCGCCATTCTTCCCGAAAGACATCTCACGACACGAATAAATGAAGGCCGTGCCGTACTGCGATCGAGGTGACACTGGACATTCGCGTATCTCTGCCGACTTACAGGTGGTGTTTTTCGTGACCCTGACGAGACGCCGGGTCGTCGCCGGGCTCGGCGCGATCGCCGCGGGCCCCGCGGCCGCCGACGTGCTCTTCGCGCCGCGCGGCAGCACCCCCGAGGAGGTGGCCCGCGATGAGCGCTTCTGGGCCGGCGTCGCCCGCCAGTTCCGGGTGAGCCCCGACTTCGTGAACCTGGAGAACGGCTACTACGGCATCATGTCCGAGCCCGTCCGCCGGGCGTACCACCGCAATATCGACCTGCTCAACGAGCAGAGCTCTCACCTGCTGCGCACCACGTACAAGGCCGGCGCCGACCGGATCCGCGACCGCATCGCCGGGCTGCTCGGCGTGTCGCGGGACGAGATCGCGCTCACCCGGGGCGGCACCGAAGCCCTGCAGAACCTCGTCGCCGGCTACCGCCGCCTGCGCCCCGGCGACGCCGTCATGTACGCCGACCTGGACTACCACAGCGGCCAGTACGCCATGAACTGGCTACGGGAGCGGCGTGGCGCCGAGGTCGTGCGCATGGTCATCCCCGAACCGGCCACGCGCCAGGCGGTGCTGGACGCCTACGAGCGCGCGCTGCGCGAGCACCCGAAGGTCAAGCTGCTCCTGCTCAGCCACATGAACAACCGCACCGGCCTGGTCACGCCCGTCGGTCGGATCGTGTCCATGGCGCGCCGGCGGGGAGTGGACGTGATCGTGGACGCCGCCCACTCCTGGGGACAACTCGACTTCACCCTCGCCGACCTCGACGCCGACTTCGCCGTCTTCTCCCTGCACAAGTGGATGGGCGTGCCGCTGGGCGCCGGATTCCTCTACATCCGCGCCGGCCGCCTGGCCGACATCGACCTCCTGTACGCCGACGAGACCTACCCCGCCACCGACATCCGCTCCCGGGTGCACTCCGGCACCATGAACGTCGCTCCCGTCCTCACCGTGGACGCCGCCCTGGACTTCCACGACAACCTGGGCGCCGCGGTCAAACAGGCCCGCCTGCGGTTCCTGCGCGACCGCTGGGTCCGGCCGCTCCGCGATGTCGGGAACCTGGAGATCCTCACCCCGGACGAAGACGGCATGTACGGCGCCATCACCGCGTTCCGGCTCCGCGGCCGCACCACCGAAGCCGACAACACCGCCATCGCCGACCGCCTGATGAACGAGCACCGGATCTTCACCGTCGCCCGGACGGGCATGGCCGGCGGTGGCGCCGTCCGCGTCACGCCCGCCCTGTTCACCTCCGCGGAGGACATCGACCGGTTCGCCGCCGCCCTCCGCGAGCTCTGCCGGCAGGAGGCGCGCTCTTGACACGGCATCCAGGAATCGTCCTATCTTGTTCATATGAATGGTTCTTCAGATAAGAGCGTGTTGGCGATGGACGGATGCGCTGCCAAAGTAGTGGACGCCGACCGGGTGGCCGCCGTCTGCGAACGGATGCCGGCCGCCGAGGACCTGACCGACACCGCGGACATCTTCGGCCTGCTGTCGGACCCCAACCGGCTGCGGCTGCTGGTCGCCCTGCTTGACGGCGAGTTGTGCGTATGCGACCTGGCCGCGGTCACCGGCCAGAGCGAGTCGGCCGTCTCCCACGCCCTGCGGCTGCTGCGCGCGCACCGCATCGTCGCCGCGCGCCGCTCCGGCCGGATGGCCTACTACCGTCTGGAGGACCCGCACGTACGGATGCTGCTCGACCTGGCGCTCGCCCACACCGAGCACACCGACGCCATCCACCCCGAACGCGCCGGGAACACCTGATGGGCGCCGGACACGGACACGGGCACGGGCACGCCGGAAGCCGTCACCGGTGGCGGCTGGCGGCCTCCTTCGCCCTGATCGGCTCCTTCTTCGTGGTCGAGCTGGCCTTCGGGCTGGTCTCGGGCTCGCTGGCGCTGCTGTCGGACGCCGGCCACATGGCCGCCGACGTCGTCACCCTCGGCGCGGCCCTGATCGCGACCAGGATCGCCACCCGCCCCGACACCACCGGACGCCGCAGCTACGGCTCCTACCGGGCCGAGGTGTTCGCGTCCCTGCTGGCCGTCACGCTGATGCTCGCCGTCGCCCTGTACGTGGTCATCGAGGCCATCGGCCGCATCGGCGGGCCCGCCGAGGTCTCCTCCGGCCCGATGCTCGTCGTCGGCGCCATCGGCCTCGTGGTGAACGTCGTGGCGCTGTTGCTGCTGCGCGCGGGCGCGAGCGAGAGCCTCAACGTCAAGGGCGCCTACCTGGAGGTCGTCGCCGACACCGCCGGGTCCGTCGGCGTCATCATCGCGGGCTGGCTCGTCACCGCCACCGGCCAGACGTTCTGGGACACGGTCGTCGCGCTGGCCATCGGGGTCTTCGTCGCCGTCCGCGCGATCTCGCTCGGCCGCCAGGTCTTCGCCGTGCTCGGCCAGCACGTACCCGAAGGCATGGACGCCACCGCGGTCGCGAAGGACCTGGCCGCGATCGACGGCGTACGCGACGTGCACGACCTGCACCTGTGGACCCTCACCTCCGGCATGAACGTCGCCACCGCCCACCTCGTCACCACCGACCAGAACGACAACCACTCCGTGCTGGACCAGGCCCGCGACCTGCTGCGCCGGCGCCACGGCGTCGCCCACGCCACCCTGCAGGTCGAGCCCGCCGATCACCAGGGCTGCGACGAGCTCGGCTGGTGACCCCACCCGCGCGAACCGACCCGCAGAATGCCGCGTATCCCCATGTATGCGCTGGAGCCTGACAGCGGACTCAAGGGTCGGTCCGACACGCAAGCGCGCCTGGACGCCGCCCCGCCCCGGCCGGCCGGGCCTCCTCGACGGGCGGCGTCAGCGGATCCACGCCGGCACCGCGTCGATCGCCGCGGGCCTCGTGGTGCTGGCCGTGGTGCTGGCCGTGGTGCTGGCCGTGGTGCTGGGCATGGCCCTGGGCCAGGGCACGCGGGAGCCGGCCATCGCCGGGCTGCCCACCGCCGGGCCGCTCACCGCATGGGGACTGCCGCTGGTCCGGTTCTGCTACCACCTGTGCTCGGTCGCCACCGTGGGAACGCTCCTCGCCGCCGCCGTGCTCGCCCCGCCCGCATCGCCCCAGAAAGCGGCCTGCCTGCGCGCGGCGGGCCGCTGGGCGCTCGGCTGGGCGGTCACCGGCCTGCTGAGCTACCTGCTGACCCTGTCGGAGATCACCGCGCTGCCCGTCCCGGACCTGCTCGCCTCTCCTGAGCTGCTGGGCTTCAGCCTGTCCATCCCGCAGGCCCGCGTGCTCCTCCTGGTGGCGGCCATGGTCGTCGTGGCGGCCGCGGCCACGCGGCTGCGGCGCCTGCCCGCGTGGATCCCGCTGGCGATCACGACGTTCGCGCTTCTGCCGCCCACCTCTGTCGGCCACGCGGCCTCCGCCGCCGGCCACGACATCGCGGTGTCGGCCCTGATGACGCACCTGCTCGCGGTGTCGCTCTGGGTCGGCGGCCTCGGCGCGGTGCTGCTGCATTTCCGTCACTCCGGCGATCTACGCGCGGTGCTCGCCCGGTTCAGCACGATCGCCCTGTGGTGTTTCGCGGGCGTGGCCGTCTCCGGTCTGGCCGCCGCATGGGTCCGGCTGAACGCGATCTCGGACCTGTGGGGGAGCGCCTATGGGGGGTTCCTGCTGGCCAAGACCACCGCGCTGGCGATCCTCGCCGTGTTCGGCCGGACCCACCGCCGCCGTACGGTCGCGCGCGTCGCCGACCGGAGCGTACGCCAGGTCTTCATCCGGCTGGCCGCGGGCGAGCTGATCGTGATGGTGGCGGCCATGGCCCTGGCCGTCGGCCTCTCCCGGACTCCGCCGCCGGCCCCGCAGATCGACGGCGGGCACCTCTTCCGCGTGCTGGAGTACGATCTGGCCCCCTTCACGCCCACCGCGCTGCTCACCGAGGCCCGCCTGGATCCGATGGTCCTTCTGCTGCTGGCCCTGCCGGCGATCGGCTACCTGGCCGGCGTGCGGCGGGTCGCCTCCTGGCCGCTCGGCCGCACGCTCGCCTGGTACACCGGCCTGGCGCTGATGGCACTGGTGCTGCTCGGCGGCGTCGGAGGGTACGCGCGGGTGATGCTGTCGGTCCATGCCCTGCAGCAGACCGTCCTCGCCGTCCTGGCCCCGCTGCTGCTCTGCCTCGGCGCGCCGCTCACCCTGGCCGCGCGGGCCACCCCAGATCTCCGTACGGGGACGCGCCGCCCCGGCCGGCCGGCCGTCCTGGTCTGCCTGCCGATCGCCTACATGCTGGGCTTCCCGCTCCTGTACCGCACCGGCTGGCTGGCCTGGGCCCTGCCGGAGCACGCCGCTCACCTGGCCACCGAGCTGGGGTTCTTCGGCGCCGGCTCAGTGGTGTTCTGGATGCTGGCGGGTGTGGACCCGCTGCCGCCCCGGATCTCCTGGGCGGTCCGCGCCGGGCTGCTGGCCGCCGTCGGGGTGGTGCAGCTGGCCGTGGGCGCCCTGCTGCTGTTCGGACCTCCGGTCGCGGCCGACTGGTTCCTGCTGGCGGCGCCGCCCGGCGCGCCGGACCCGCTCAGCGATCAGCGGCTGGCCGCGGTCGCCTACCTGCTGGTCGCGCTGCTGCCGCTCGCGCTGCTCGCCGTACGGCTGGCACGCTCACGTGAAGGCAGCACGTGAGCGCTGCCACGACGGTGTGCACAAGTCGTGATGGAAATGATCCGGCTGGGGGATCATGCCCGCCCGTACGCTACGACGAAAGGGGAACAACGGGGAGGCATGCATGTCGTTCATGACGCGGATGACGGCGGCGTTCAAGGGAGAGGTCCGGGCCGACGAGCTCGAGGCCTATCGCCGGGCGGGCGGGCTCGTCTACACCGAGCTGGAGCGGGCGGAGGCGCTGCGCTCCCGGTTAGCCGCCGAGGGGGTGAACCTGTGGCACGGCCCGCAGGCCGCCGCCGGGCAGCTGCTGTGCACGTGGAACGCGTTCGTTCTGCAGGCCATCGGGGAGCACCTGCTCGACGCGGACTACGCCGCCGACCCGAGCACCGTGGGCTACGTGCCGCAGGTCACCGCTGAGCAGGTCGACGCCTGCTTCGCCCAGGTGGAGAGCTGGGTGTCACGAGCCCGCCAGGCCGCGGGAAACTCCCGCTACCTGGTGGAGAACGAGCTGCTGCTCCCCGCTGACCTGCCCGGATGGGCCGAGGCCAGCCCATGTCCGCTGCCGCACCTGCACGGCATGCTCGCCGCCTCGCGCGCGATCCGTCAGCACGCCGAGGTCGCGCTCGGTGTCTTCGAACAGACCGTCGCCGACGCCGACAGGCATCGCCCCGCACTGGAACGGCTGCGCCAGCTGGCCGCCGAGGCGGCGACGACCGCCGACTACGCCGAAGGCCTGCTCGACGCCGACCCGGCACCGCGCATGCACGAGGCCATCGAGCAGCGCCTGCAGCGAGCTCTGGAGATCTACTACCACCTCGGCCAGCTCATCGCGATGCCCGGTCTGATCGCCGGCTACCAGGGACCAGGTGTACGGCAGGCCGTCCCGCCCGCCGACCTGAGGGTCGCCGACGCCCGCAACTTCGACCCGTGGTGCCTGACCGACCCGCAGAAGCGGAGCTTCTGGCAGGCCGACCCGCGGGCGCACCAGGCGATCAAGGAGATGTGGGACTACGACCCGGCCCCCGCCCTCACCTTGCGCATCCAGGCCGAGATCGACGCCGCCCGGCAGAACGGCGCGATCACCTTTGCCACCGACGCCCAGGGCAAGCCGTTCGGCAGCTACTACTGCTGCCCCTTCTCCGCGATCTACCTGGTGCGCCGTCCGGTCGTCATCGCCGGCCGGGCGCTGCGGGCGATGCAGCAGTTCACGCTGGAGGTGTCGGCCGAGGACGTGCCGAAGGGCGGCCCGTTCAAGCGGGAGCTCATCGTCGCCAGCTTCAGGCCGACGGACAAGATCGACTACTGCGACCCGGACGGCCTGCACGGCGACTGACGCCGCGCGTCACGATCTAGTCCAGCCAGCCGAGCCTGGCGGCGCGTACGCCGGCCTGGAAGCGGCTGTCCGCCCCCAGGATCGCCATCAACTCGGCGACGACCCGGGTCACGGTGCGATTCGACACGCCCAGCTTGCGGGCGATCACGTCGTCCTTGGCGCCGGTCGCCAGCAGGCGCAGCACCGCGTGCTGCTGCCCCGTCATCGCCATGCCGTGCCGCGGTACCTCCTGCGGCTCTGAGGCCGTCAGCCAGAGGTAGTCGTAGATCGCGGCCAGCGATCTGACCACGTTGCCGCCGCGGATCAGCACGGCGCCGGCTCGGAGGTCCTCGGGGTCGGCCTGGATGATCGCGATGCGCCGGTCGTACACGAGCATGCGCGTCGGGACGATGGGCGCGAACCGGATCTCGATGCCCTCCGACGCGCGTGCGCGCAGATGGTCGCGCACGAGCGGGTCGGACAGCGCGATCTGCGCGTGGAGGGCGCGGATGCGGACGCCTCTGCTCAGTGAGACCTTGTTGCGCTCGACGCCGCCGTCCAGCCTCTGCGGGGTCCAGTTCGCGGCCGGGTGCAGCTCCGCGATCTCGTGCTGCGCCATTTCCGCCAGCTCGTTGAGGCGCTGGTTGAGGCGGGTGGCACGCTCCTCGCGCGGATAGAACTGCACCGAGGTGTCGTCGCCGGCCGGCCGGGCGAGTCCCAGGTAGTTCTTGGCCAGCGAGGCGGTCAGGACGTGCTGTTCCACCAGTTTGTCCAGTGCTCGATGGCTGCGTTCGAGGTTGAGTGCCAGGGCCGCGGCCGCCTCGATGCTGAGCTCCGATTCGGGGCTGAGCAGGCCGAGGTGGATCAGGCGGTTCCGCACGGTCTCCTGCTGGGCTTCGGTGAGGCCCAGAGCGGCGGACGCGTCGGCGACGGTCTCGCCTCTGGTGTGGACGCGTTCGTACAGGGCCTGGGCGAGGCGGTCTTCCTCGGAGGGTGAGGCGTCGGTCATGTGGTGGTCCCGTCGTTGCCGGACAAACGCGCAAACCATGGCACAGCCCCGTGTGCTTCTCCAATCCGGCATGTCTGTTTCTCGCCATGGCGTGACTCGGAAGCCCCGAAGCCTGTCACTGGACGCCTGCCGCGGGCAGGATCTTCAGCAAGGCGCGCCGTTCCCAATCGTTCCAACCCTTGGAGTATGGATGATCACTGTCGCCTACAGTCTGGTCACCTACCACGTCAGCGGGCTGTCCACGGAGTGCTGCGAGCACTGCCTGGCGAGCGTCCGGTCCGAGCTCATCCTGGTGCCCGGCGTCGTCGGCGTGGACCTGAACCTCGAGGAGTCGAAGATCAGCATCCTGACCGACGGCCCTGTCGACGACGGCCGGGTCAAGGAAGCGATCGCGGCCGCCGGATGCGATGTCCTGAGCTCCTGACGGACGCGGCCGAGTCTCCGGAGGCCGGTACGCCCGGCTTCCGGAGACCCGGCCTCCATTGTCCTTGATACCCACCATAGGTATATTCCGAGTCAAGGATCATACGTACAGGGGGTATGTGAAGTGAGCGAAGAGTCCGGGAGATTCGCTGCGGCGCCGGTCGAAGGGTTCGTCGCCGACGGGTACGACAAGGTGCTCGAGGTGTTCCAGAAGCTGGTGCACGACGGACGGGAGACCGGGGCCGGGGTGTCGGTCTGGCGGGACGGCCGGGAGGTCGTCCGGCTGAGCGGGGGATGGGCCGACGCCGCGCGGCGCCGCCCCTGGCGCGCCGACACCCTCGTCCAGCCGTACTCGCTGTCGAAGGCGTTCGTGACGCTCGCCGCCCTGGTGGCGGTGCGCGACGGCGCACTGGCGCTGGACGAGCCGATAGCCCGATACTGGCCCGCGTACGGGATCAGGGGCAAGGAGCGCACCACGCTGCGCCAGGTGCTCACGCACCGGGCAGGGCAGCCCCGGTTCCCGGACGAAGCCGCGGGCCTGGACCTGCTCGATGATGCCGGGCTGCGCGAAAGCCTGGTGCGGGCGGCGCCGGAGTACGCTCCCGGAACCTCGCTCGGGGAGCACGCGCTGACCTATGGGCACCTGGTGGACGGGATCCTGCGTGCGGCCGCTGGCACCACGCTGGGGGAGACGTTCAACGAGGTCGTACGGCCCGCCCTGGAGCTCGACGCCTGGTTCGGGGTGCCGGATGACGCGCTCGAGCGCGTCGCCGACCTGGAGTACGCCGCCCCGGGCTGGCCGCGCCGGCTGCATGCCGCGCCGTGGCTGCGGATTCCCGACGGGACCTTGGACGTCGAGCGGGCGAACTCCAGGGCCTGGCGGCAGGCGGTGTTCGGCGCGGTCAACCTGCACACGACGGCGACCGCCATGGCGCGGTTCTTCTCCCGGCTGACCGGAGCCGACAGCCCGGTACGCGCCCTGCTCGGGCCGGAGCTGCACGCCGACCTCCTCGCCTCCCAGGTCACGGATTTCGACGAGGTCTTCGGCACCAGGATCACCTGGACGCTGGGCTTCGTCCGGGACCGCGGCAAGATCGCCAAGGGCGGGATCGGCGGCTCGGCGGCCTGGTGGTCGCTCAACCACCACCACGGCTGTGCGTATGTGACGCGACGGCTGGACGACCACTCCCGCGCCGCGGAGATCGCCGCCGCGCTGGGCGACGACCTGAGCGTGGTGGGCGAGGACTGACCATCCCGCCGCACCCGTGGCACTGAGGCCGCCGTCGTAGGGTGGATCCCATGGTGAGGACAGCGGCACGACAGCCCGTACCCGCTCGGCGCGCGGACGCCGAGCGCAACATCGCCGCGATCCTCGACGCGGCGACCCGGCTGCTCAGCGCCGACGCCGGGGCGAGCGTGGCCGACATCGCCAAGGCCGCGGGGGTGGGGAGGGTGACGCTGTACGGCCACTTCCCGTCGCGGGAGGCGCTGATGGACGCGGTGCTCGATCACGCGGTGGACGTGGCGGACGCGGTGCTGGCGGACGAGTCGATCGACACGGCACCCGCGCCGGAGGCCATGGCGAGGCTGCTGCGGTCGTCCTGGGAGGTGCTCGACCGGCACCGCCGCCTGTTCCTGGCCGCTGACCGGGTCCTGGCCACGGAGCGGATCCGGGAGCACCATGAGCGGCCGTTGCGGCGGGTGGAGCGGCTCATCGTGCGCGGGCAGCGCGACGGCGACTTCCGCACCGACCTGCCGCCGGCCTGGCTGGTGACGACGTTCTTCTCGATCATCCACAGTGCCGCGCAGGAGCGCGAGACGGGCCGGCTGGCGCCCGAGGAGGTCGAGCCGGTGCTGATCAAGACGATGCTGTCGCTGCTCTCCCCGCCCGAAGGGTGACCCGCACACGCTGAGCCGCGCCGCCCGTCGGCCAAGTGCGGTCCGTTGGCCATGGACAGCGTGGGCCCGGCTCTCCGGAGGTCCAGAGGCCGGGGTTATGACCCCGGTGTCCGCCGGTGCAGCGTGAACCAGTACGTGGGTACGGGGTTGGTGCCGGGGGTGACGTCGGCGAGCTCCCAGCCGGTGAAGCGGGTGCGGAGCTCGTCGGCGGTGACGCCGGTGAAGCCGTCGTCGAACGGTTCCGGGCCGTACCCGAACATCAGCAGCCGGGCGCCGGGAGCGGCCCGGGCGGTGACCCCGGCGGCGTAGGCGTCGCGGCGGTGCGTGGGAATGCCGCAGTAGCAGCTCAGGTCGAAGAAGAGGCTGAAGCCCTCGCCGACGGCGAGTCCGTCCAGCCGGGTGACGTCGCCGCGCAGCAGCAGGGGCCGTACGCCCGCCGCGCCGGCCTTCCTTGGCCCGCTGGATCGCGCGGCCGACGAGGTCGACGCCGACGACGTCCCAGCCGTTGCGCGCGAGGTAGACGGCGTTGGTCCCGGTGCCGCAGCCGAGGTCGAGCGCGCGCCCGGGAGGCAGCGCGTGCGGCCCCTCGACCGCGTCGACGAGCTCGGGAGCCGGGATGCCGCTGTCCCACGGCGGCTTGCCGGACAGGTAGTAGGCCTGCAGCGTTCGCTTGACCGCGAGCTCGCGGCCGCGTTCGGAGCGCCTCCCCAGGCTGCTGAGCCGCCATGCGAGGTGAGCCACGTTCATGTCGTCCTCCGGAACTATTTAGAGTTGATCTCTAGACGACAACTCTAGATATAGACTTGAGCCGTGAGCACTGTCAAGCGGGTGGACAAGCGGACGGAACGATCCCGGCAGACCCGCGCGAAGATCGTCGCGGCGGCGCGGGAGCTGTTCCTCGAGCATGGATATGGGGCCACGAACCTCCAGGACGTCGCAGAGCGGGCCGGCGTCGCCGTGCAGACCATCTATTTCGTCTTCCGCAACAAGCGCGCGCTGCTGAAGGAGCTGGTCGACACCACCATCGCCGGTGACGACGAGCCGGTCGCCACCATGGACCGCCCCTGGTTCCGCGAGGCGTGCGCGGCGCCCACCGCCGCGGACCAGCTGCGGCAGCACGTGCACGGCACCCGGCTGATCCTCGACCGGGTCGCCCCCATCACGAAGCTCCTCGAGGCCGCCGCCGCCAACGATCCCGAGATCGCCACCATGTGGCCGGCCGAGGAGGATCCACGCTTCACGGTGCAGTCGGCCGCCGCGCAGGCCCTGGTCGCCAAGCCCGGCGCCCGCCCCGAGCTGTCCGCCGCGATGGCGGCCGACCTGCTGTACTGCCTGCTCAGCCCCGATCTCTACCTCGTCTTCGTCCGCGACCGCGGCTGGTCGCCGGCCCAGTGGGAGACCTGGGCTTACGAAACCCTGCACACCCAGCTGTGCGAAGGACCGGCGCGTTCAACCTCGTCGCGAAGAGGGAGCGAGGGGACCGTCCATGCAAGCTAGATCTGGAGCAGTTTGTCCGGCGTGATGGGCAGGTCGCGCACCCTTGTGCCGGTGGCGTGGTAGATCGCGTTGGCGATGGCCGCGGCCACGCCCACGATGCCCAGCTCGCCGATGCCCTTGGCGCCGAGCGGCGTCTGCGGGTCGGGCAGGTCCACGAAACGGACCTCGATGTCCGGCACGTCGGCGTGCGTGGGGATGTGATACTCGGCCAGGCTGGCATTGACGATCCGGCCCGAGCGCTCGTCGAACAGCGTCTCTTCCATCAGCGCCATGCCGATGCCCTGGATGATGCCGCCGCGCATCTGGCTCACGGCCTGCTTCGGCGAGACGATGCGACCGCCGTCGAACGCGCCGACCCAGCGTGAGACCCGCACCTCGCCGGTGTCCGCGTCCACCCGCACCTCCGCGAAGTGCGCGCCGTAGGTGCTGGTGGCTCGCTTGATCGTCTGGTACGGCAGCGCCGACTTGCCCGTCACCTCCACGTGGTCGCGTCCGGCCTGCTCAAGAATCCGCCGGTACGTCGCCCCGCGCCCGTCCCGGGTGAACAGGCCCTCGTCACGCGTCTCCACCTCCTCGACCCTTCGCCCGGCCAGTGGCGTCTCCTCGGCGAGTTTGAGGAGTTCGCGTACCAGCTCGTCGCGGGCCGACCAGATGGCCGAGGCGAGGGTGGTCGTGGCGGCGGAGGCGCCGGGGATGCGGGTCTTGGCCACGTCGGAGTCGCCGTGCAGGAAGCGGATCTTGTGCATGGGGACGCCGAGGCGCTGGGCCGCGGCCTGGGTCTGGGCGGTCGAGGTGCCGGCGCCGAGCTCGTTCGTGCTGCTGTGGATGGTGACGGTGCCGTCGGCGGAGAGCCGGAGCTTGACCGCGGCGATGAGGACGGTGTCGGGGTTGACGGCGGCGGCCATGCCCTGTCCGACGAGCCAGTGCCCGTCGCGGGTGGCCCTCGGGGCGGGGGCGCGCTCGCTCCAGCGGAACGCCTCCGCGCCGAGCGCGTACGCCTCGCGCAGGTGGCGGCTGGTGAAGCGGTGCCCGGAGACCGGGTCGCGGCCGGGTTCGTTGCGCAGGCGTAGGTCGAGCGGGTCGAGGCCGAGTTCCCAGGCGAGCTCGTCCATGGCCGACTCCAGCGCGAACGAGCCAGGGGTCACGCCCGGGCCGCGGAAGAAGGCGTTCTGGATGCGGTCCACCCGGACGACCCGCTGGTGCGCGGCGATGTTGGGGCACGCGTACAGGTGGCGCGAGGAGGCGATCGCGGCCTCGGCGAACTCGTCCGTCGTGCAGGTGGACAGGGCGTCGTGCACGATGGCGGTCAGGCGTCCTCGCTCGTCCGCGCCCAGCGCGATGCTGCTGCGGGTGGGCGCCCGGCCGCCGGTCATGTGGAACGTGTGCGTACGTGACAGCGCGAGCTTGACCGGGCGGCCCGCCAGTGCGGCGGCGGCCACGGTGAGCGCCACATGCGGCCAGGCCGGGGTCTTGCCGCCGAAGCCGCCGCCTATGTAGGGCGCCCGCACGTGGACCCGGCTCAGCGGCAGGCCGAACTTCTTGGCCAGCATCTCCTTGACCCCGTACGGGTACTGCGCGGTGTCGTGGACGGTGAGATCGCCGCCGTCCCAGGCGGCCACGGTGGCGTGCGGCTCCAGCGCGTTGTGGTACTCGAGCGGGGTGGTGTAGACGCCTCGCACGGTGACGGCCGCGCCGGCCAGCCCTGCGCGCACGTCGCCGACCACGGTCTTCGACTCCTCCAGCACGGAGTGGGCCGGCGTGTAGGCCGCCTCGTCCGTCATCGACAGCCGCGCGGGCTCGGGGGCGTACTCGACCTTGACGAGCCTGGCCGCGTGCTCCGCCTGCTCCTGCGTCTCGGCCACGACGACCGCCACCGGCTGGCCGTGCCAGAAGACCCGGTCCGTGTTCATGATCGGCAGGCTCATGGCGGCGGCGGCGACCGGGCCTTTGAGCGTGGCGTACGCGCCGGTGGGCCTCATCGGCGGCGCGTTCTCGTGCGTCATCACCAGCACGACCCCGGGTGCCGCGAGCGCCCGGGAGGAGTCGACGGCGGTGATGCGGCCCTTGGCCACCGCGCTGGGAACGGGGACGGCGTAGGCGAGCCGCGCGGGGGCGTGGTCGGCGGTGTACCGGATGCCGCCTGACACCTTCGCCGGTCCGTCGAGCCGGTCGACGTCGCGGCCGATCTCGCCGGGCCGGGTGGAGAGCGGGTCGTGGCGGCCGTCGGGCAGGAGCCTGGCCACCTTGCCCATGGCTCGCGTGGCGAGGCTGAAACCGCGGGCGATGACGTTCATGAGCGACCTGCCAGTTCGATCAGGGTACGCCGGACCAGCCGCCGGGCCAGTTCGACCTTGAACGCGTTCTGCTCCAGCGGGGTCGCCCCGGCGACCGCCTCCTCGGCGGCCCGCCCGAACGCCGCCTCGCCCGCCGCCGCTCCGGCCAGGAGCTGCTCGGCCGCGTACGCGCGCCACGGCTTGGGCGCCACCCCGCCGAGCGCGACACGTGCCCTGGTGATCCGGCCGTTCTCGACCCGCAGCGACGCGGCGACGCTCACCAGCGCGAACGCGTAGCTGGCCCGGTCCCTGACCTTGACGTAGTCGCCGTGGCCAGGCTGCTCCGGCGGCAGGTCCACGCTCGTGACGAGTTCGCCCTCGCGCAGCACCGTCTCCTGGTGCGGGGTCTCCCCGGGCAGGCGGTGGAAGTCGGTGATGGGCACGCTCCGTTCGCCGTCCCGGCCGGTGAGGTTGACGGTCGCGTCGAGGGCCGCCAGCGCCACGCACATGTCGGACGGATGCACGGCGACACAGCTCCGGCTCGCCCCGAGGACGGCATGCGCGCGGTTGAACCCGTCGAGGGCGGCACATCCCGCGCCGGGGACCCGCTTGTTGCAGGGGGCGCCGAGATCGTAGAAGTAGCGGCAGCGCGTCCGCTGCAGCAGGTTCCCGCCGACCGTCGCCCGGTTGCGCAGCTGCGGCGAGGCGCCCTTCAGCAGCGCCCGCGCGAGCACGGGGTAGCGCCGGCGGACCCGGTCGTCGGCGGCGACCTGCGAGTTGCGGGCCAGCGCCCCCAGGCGGAGCCCGCCGCCCGGCAGGTCCTCGACGGCGGAGAGTGGCAGGCGTGAGATGTCCACGACCAGCTCCGGCGTCTCCACCTCCTCCCGCATGAGGTCGAACAGGTTCGTCGCGCCGGCCAGGTATCTCGCCCGAGGTCCCGCCAGCCGGACCGCTCCGGACACATCCGCCGCGCGGACGTAGGCGAACTCCCTCATGCTCCGGCCACCTCTCTGACGGCGGCGACGATGCCGTTGTACGCGCCGCACCGGCACAGGTTGCCCGCCATGCGCTCCCTGATCTCGGCGTCGGTGAGCGCCGCGGGCGCGGTCAGGTCCCGGGTCTCGGCGCTGGGGCGGCCGTCGTGGTGCTCGGCCAGCATGGCGACGATCGAGCAGATCTGTCCGGACGTGCAGTAGCCGCACTGGAAACCGTCGTGTGCCTGGAACGCCTCCTGCACCTTGCCGCCCAGCTCGTGGCCCGCCATGGCCTCGACGGTGACGATCTCCATGCCGTCGCACTGGACGGCGGGCGTCAGGCAGGAGTTGATCCGCTCGCCGTCGGCAAGGACCGTGCAGGCACCGCAGGCGCCCTGGTCGCAGCCCTTCTTGGTGCCGGTCAGGTTCAGGTGCTCGCGCAGGCAGTCGAGCAGGCTGACGCGTGGATCGAGAGACAGGTCGTGCGCCTGCCCGTTCACGTGCAGGTGGAGCGGGATATGGCCAGTCATCATGCCCTCCGACTATTTCGTACATGGGTGTACGAGTTAATGCTGGCACCATACCCCGCCGGTGTATGGAGGGAACGATCCGGGGTGACCGCGCGGCGTTGTTCTATACACCATGGGGGTATAGGGTGTGCGGTCAGAGTGGCTGATTGAGCGAGAGGTAACAATGTCGGAATCGACGCACCATGCCGGACACGACGCTCACGATCCCGGTGAGGGGGGCGACCACCACGATCACGGGCATGAAGCGCATGCGATGAAGGCGACCTGGGGAGTCGCGGCGTCCGCGACGTTGCACTGCCTGACCGGTTGTGCCATCGGCGAGGTGCTCGGCATGGTGATCGCCACGGCGCTGGGCTGGGGCAACGGGCCCAGCATCATCCTGGCCATCGTGCTGGCGTTCTTCTTCGGCTACGCGCTCACGCTCCGCGGCCTCTTCCGCGCCGGCGTGGACTGGCGTACGGCGCTGCGGCTGGCGCTGGCCGCCGACACGCTCTCGATCCTCGTCATGGAGATCGTCGACAACGGCGTCATGGTGACCATCCCCGGCGCCATGGACGCCGGCCTCGGGACCGTGCTGTTCTGGGGCGCGCTGGCGATCTCGCTGCTGGTGGCCTTCCTCGTCACGACCCCGATCAACAAGTGGATCATCGGGCGGGGCAAGGGGCACGCGGTGGTCCACGCCTACCACCACTGACACCCGTGGGTCGCAGAAGGGGACGATCGAGATGAGCGCCGGATACGACGTACGGGCCGAGGCGCCGGCTGTGGAGGTCTACCGGCGGCTGCGCACGGCCTGCGGGCTGAACGCCAAGTCGGTCGAGGCGGCGACGGCCGGGCTGGCCGGCTCCTGGCACGCCGTCACCGTCTACCACGGCGCGGAACCGGTGGGGATGGGGCGGGTCATCGGAGACGGTGGATGTCACTTCCAGATCGTGGACATGTGCGTGCTGCCCGAGCATCAGGGGCGTGGGCTCGGCAAGCAGATCATGACCGCGCTGATGGCCGCGCTGGCCGAGCGCGCGCCGGCCACCGCCTACGTCTCCCTGATCGCCGACGGCGACGCCCGCCATCTGTATGAGAAGTACGGGTTCGCCGAGACGGCGCCCGAGTCGGTGGGAATGGCGCTCTTCCTCTGAGCCGGGGTCGGCGGCACGCCGGTTTCTAGGGGTGTCCTGATGATCGGCCGCTGAATAGCATGACCACGAACATGGGGGTGGAACGCCGGCACGTTCGTCCGCGCTGGTGCTCCGGCTTCTTCGCGACAGGCCGAAACACGTACGTCTACCGGATGCGGATGAACGATCGAAAGGCCTTTCCATGCCTACATCGCTATTGACCCTCACGGATGCGGCCGTCATCTCGACCGACAAGACCCGCATCGGCTACCGCAGCGTGGGAACCGGGCCGGCCCTTGTCCTGGTCCAGGGGGCCATGGGCACGTGCGAGAACTTCGTCGAGCTCGCCGGAATGCTCTCCGATTCGTTCACCGTGATCCTGCCCGACCGTCGCGGCCGCGGACTGAGCCCGCGCCCGTTCGAGCCCGGCCATCAGGTCGCGCGAGACGTCGAGGATCTCGCCGCGGTGCTCGACGCCACCGGCGCGACCGACGTCTTCGGGCTCAGCACCGGCGCGCTGGTGGCTCTCGAGGCCGCCCGCGTGCTCCCCGGCATCCGGCGCGTCGCGGCCTTCGATCCCCCCGTCTACCTCGACGGCCTGCCGGACAGGCTCATCGCCCGCTTCCACCGCGAGGCCGCCCGTGGCGACGTGCCCGGCATGCTGATCACCTCCATGAAGGTCACCCGCCTCGCCCCGAGGCTGGTCGAGCTCGTTCCCCGGCGCCTCCTGGAGGCCGGCATGCGCCTCTTCCTGCGCCGCGAGGCGCGGGGAGAGCCGGGGCGTTACGCCTCGACCGACGAGCTGGCCCGAGCGCTTCCCTACGAGGTCGCCATCGTCGAGGAGCTCCAGGACCTCGTGCGCTTCGCCGCCATCGACGCCGAGACCCTGCTCCTGGGCGCCGAGCACAGCCCGGCCTATATGCGAGCGGGACTGGCCGCCCTGGCCGGCATCATCCCCGCGGCCGAGCGGGTCGAGCTGGCCGGGGTCGGCCACGGCGCCGCCTGGAACGCCGATCAGGGCGGTGAGCCCCAGGCGGTGGCCCCCGCCCTGCGCCGCTTCTTCGGTCCTCGGCCGGATTGACGCGGACCTCGCGATGAGGGTCAGTCGGGCAGCCCGGTGTGGTCCTCGTCGTAGATGTCCGAGGCCGATCTGACGATGAGGGGGTCGGGCGTGCCGACCACCTCGTGGTCCTTGTCGTCGTAGTCGAACAGGCTGAGCACGTAGCGCATCGCCTCCAGCCGCCCGCGCTTCTTGTCGTTGCTCTTGATGACCGTCCAGGGCGCCTCGGGCATGTCGGTGTTGAGGAACATGTCCTCTTTGGCGGCGGTGTAGTCGTCCCATCTGTCGAGCGAGGCCAGATCCATCGGGGACAGCTTCCACTGCCGTACGGGATCGACCTGGCGGATGATGAAGCGGGTGCGCTGCTCGGAGCGGGTCACCGAGAACCAGAGCTTGATCAGGTGGATGCCGTCGCGCACCAGCGCCCTTTCGAATTGCGGCGCCTGCAGCATGAACTCCCGCCATTCGGCCTCGGTGCAGAAGCCCATCACCCGCTCCACCCCGGCCCGGTTGTACCAGGAGCGGTCGAACAGGACGATCTCCCCGGCCGCGGGCAGGTGGGCGATGTAGCGCTGCAGGTACCACTGGGTACGTTCGCGCTCCGACGGCTTCTCCAGCGCGACCACGGTGGCGCCGCGGGGGTTGAGGTGCTCCATGAACCGCTTGATCGTGCCGCCCTTGCCCGCGGCGTCGCGGCCCTCGAACAGGATGACCAGCCGCTCGCCGTTCGCCTTGACCCAGTACTGCAGCTTGACCAGCTCGATCTGCAGCAGCCGCTTGTAGTGCTGGTACTGCTCCCGCCCCAGCCGCTCCGGGTACGGGTAGTGCTCGCGCCAGGTGTCGACCCGGGTGCCGTCGGGACGCAGCAGCACGGGATCTTCGTCGTCGCTGTCGTCCACCAGCAGGCCCGGCGTCGAGTCCAGAAGATTCTCCTCGTCCACGTCAACCGCCTCGCCTCTCTCACGCTTCGGCACCCCGTACCCACCAGACCATCAGCATCACGCCACATGCGTTGGCCGGGTGACCCCAAAAAGCGGACAATAGGGATAAGCCACTTGGACGTGGGGGGACGCCCATGGTTGACATCGATGTTCCGATCTGGGCCGCCCGGCTGCGGGTCCTGCGCCGCGCGCGCCTGTGGAGCCGCCGGGAGCTGGGCAGGCGCCTGGCAGACGTGGCGGACGAGACGTCGCGTGATCAGCTGCCCGCGCCGGAGACGCTCGGTTCGATGATCCATCTCTGGGAGACCGGAGCGCGGCGGCCCGGCGAGTCGCACGCGGAGTTGCTCTGCCGGGCGTTCGGCCTGGGGGAGGCGGAGCTGTTCGTCGGGGACGCGGCCGGCACCACGCTCTGGCACTACCTCACGGGCATTCCGCTGCGGTCGGGGATGTTCGCGGCCGAGGAGGAGGAGCGCACCGGCCGGGCGATCGAGGCGCCCCAGCGGGCCGACGAGGGGACGGTGCGTTACTTCAGGACCATCCTCGACGCCTACAGCCGTACCGATCTGCGGCCCGCCGACCTGATCAACGTGCTGCGGCCGGTCTTCGCCGGGATCGAGGAGTTCCACCGCGACGCCGCTCCGTCCGTCAGGCGGGCCTTGCTGGGGCTCGCCGCGGAGAACGCGGAGCTGATCAGCCGCATGCACCACGAGGCCGGCGACCCTGACCGGGCGCTGGCGTGGTCGGACGAGGCCATCCGCGACGCCCGTGAAGCGGCGGACGCGCCGCTGGAGGCGTACGCGCTCGCCCAGCGGGGCGGTCTCTCCGACGCCACCGGTGATCCCGGCCGGCTCGTGGACCTCGCCGTCGCCGCCCGTGAACGCGCCGAACTCGCGCCGCGGGTGGACGCCCTGGCACGGCAGCACGAAGCGCAGGGTCACGCCCTCGCCGGGGACGTGGACATGTGCCATCGCCGCCTGGAGGAGTCGGCGCAGTCGCTGGAGGAGCCGGGCGACGACCCGCCCTACCGGTTCGACAGCTCCGCCGAGGCGCACCACGCGCTCTGCGCCGGGTGTCTCGTCGATCTCGGTCAGGCCGGCGGCGCCATCGAGATCCTGGAGCAGGAGCCGCCGAAGGCGCAGCCGGCTTACGCCATCGCCTACGCCATGGCCCGCATGGCGCACGCGTACGCCGACGCCCACGAAAGGGAGCGGTGGGCCGAGACGGCCCGTCAGGCCCTTGCCCTGGCCAGGCGGAGCGGCGCGTCGCGGGCGCTGCGGGAACTCGCCAGGGTCCAGGTACCGCACCAGGTCGTGCGGCACAGGCGCATCCTGCTGTAGCCGCCACGCGGAGCCGGGTAATGACTTCTTTTCCCGTTATTGGTTTCAAGCCAGTGACGTGCAGAGCTTTGCTGAAGGGACCAACCGTTCAAGCTGGATGAAGAGTCATGGCCCGCTCCCGTATCGTCTTCTCGCTCTCGCTGGTCGCGGCCATCGCGCTGGTGGCGCTGGTGCTCGGCGTGGTGGGCGGCCGGGCGACGAGTTCGGCCGGGCGGCCGGCGGGCGGCGGCCCGGCGGGGGCGGCGAGCGGCAAGAAGATCGATGTGATCATCAAGGCGAGCGACTCCTCGTTCTGGCAGACGATGATCGCCGGCGCGAAGCAGGCGGGCGGGGATTTCGGTCTCACCGTGAGCACCTTCGGCCCGACGTCCGAGACGAACATCGACCAGCAGGTGCAGCTGGTGGAGAACTCCATCTCCCGGGGCGTCGACGGGCTCGTCATCGCGCCCAACTCCTCCAGCGCCCTGAACTCGGCGATCGACCGGGCACGCAAGGCGGGACTCAAGGTCATCACCGTGGACAGCCGCGTGACCACCGCCTCGGAGGGGTTCATCGGCACCGACAACGTCAAGGCCGGCACGCAGGCGGGCAAGCGCATGTGCGAGCTGCTCAAGGCGCAGAACAGGACGAGCGGCAGCGTCATGATCGAATCGTCCGTGGCCGGCATCCAGTCACTCGTCGATCGGGACGCCGGCTTCAAGCAGGGCATCGCGAACAACTGCCCGCAGGTCAAGGTGGCGCTGCAGCGCTACAACAACAACGACATCAACACCGCGGCGTCGCAGGTCAACGACGCGCTGACCGCCGACCCGAGCCTCGCGGGGGTGTTCGCCGACAACAACACCTCGGGCGTCGGCGCGGCCCGGGCGATCCAGGACAACCACGCCACCGCGACCGTACCCGTCGTGGCGTTCGACTCCGACCCGCAGGAGAACGCCGCGCTCGCCGCCGGCACCATCGACGCGCTCGTGGTGCAGAACCCCTACTTCTTCGGCTACCAGGGTGTGCTGGCGGCCGGGATGGCCACGGTCGAACGCATCCCGCCGCGTGACATCGATCCGGGGGCGGTCGTGGCCGACGTGGGGAACATGACGGCGCCCGATGTGAAGCAACTGCTCAACCCGCCGACGATGAAGGCGGGATGATGGCGCGTCCGGTCGTCGAGCTGCGCGGCGTCTCCAAGGCGTTCGGCTCCGTACAGGCGCTCAGCGACGTCTCGCTCCGCCTGCTGCCCGGCCAGGTGCACTGCCTCGCCGGGGAGAACGGCGCGGGGAAGTCGACCCTGATCCGGGTGCTGACGGGCGCGCTGCGCCGCGACAGCGGCAGCTACGAGATCGACGGCCGGCCGGTCACCGCGCCGACCCCGGCGGCCCTGCGTACGGCCGGCGTCCAGGCCGTCTACCAGGAGCTCAGCCTGCTGCCGCACCTGTCGGTCGCGGAGAACCTGTTCATGGGCCGCCTGCCGGCCCGTACCGGGATCATCGCCAGGGGCCGGCTGCAGACCCAGGCCAGGAAGGCCCTGGACGAGGTCGGCCTGACGGAGCTCAGCCCGCAGGCGATCGTCGAACGGCTCCCGGCGGCCACGCGCCAGCTCGTGGAGATCGCCAAGGTGCTGACCGCGGAGTCCGTCAAAGTGATCGTCTTCGACGAGCCGACCACGGCGCTCACCGAGGCGGAGTCCGAGCGGCTGCTCCAGCACATCCTGCGGCTGCGCGAGCGCGGCATCGCGATGCTCTACGTGACCCACCGGCTCGAGGAGATGTTCGAGATCGGCGACTGGGTGACCGTCCTGCGGGACGGGGGCCTGTCCGAGGCCGGGCCGATCAGCGAGTACGACGAGGACCGGCTGATCACCGCCATGGTCGGCCGGGAGATCAGCTCGCTGTATCCGGAGGCCCACCGGCACGCGGGAACGCCCGCGCTGCGGGTCCGGGGGCTGCGCCGGTTCGAGCGCTCGCCGAGCATCGACCTGCACGTCGGGGCCGGGGAGATCCTCGGCATCGGAGGGCTGCTGGGGGCGGGGCGGAGCGGGCTGCTGCTGTCCGTCTTCGGCGCCGTGCCCATCGCGGCCGGCCGCCTGGAGGTCGCGGGCAGGCCGGTGAGACCGTCCGGACCGCGCGCGATGATGAACGCCGGGGTGGGGCTCCTCACCGAGGACCGCAAGGTGCTGGGACTGCTGCCGGAGCTGTCGATCCGGGAGAACGTCACCATCGCGAGCCTGCGCCGCGGCTCCCGCCGCGGTCTCCTGCCCGGCCGCGAGCAGGCCGAGGAGGCCGACCGGCTGCTCGACAGCCTCCGGCTGCGCGCCGGTTCGTACGACCAGCCGGTCTCGACGCTGTCCGGCGGCAACCAGCAGAAGGTGCTGCTCGCGCGCTGGCTGCTCACCAAGCCGAAGGTGCTGATGTTCGACGAGCCCACGAAGGGCATCGACGTCGGGGCCAAGGGCGAGCTCTACACCGTCATCGGTGACCTGGCGGCGAGCGGGCTGGGGATCATCGTGGTCTCGTCGTACCTGCCCGAGCTGCTGGGACTGGCCGACCGCATCCTCGTGCTGCGTGACGGGGCGGTCGCGGGCGAGCTGCCCGGGACGGCCACCGAGGAGGACGTGCTCCGCCTGGCGAGCGGTGGCGGAGGCGGCGAGCCCCCGGCCGCTCCGGGCGATCAGGGAGGGACGGGCCGGGATGCCTAGGATGATCTGGCGGGAGCCGATAGAGACCACGACGATCACCAGCAAGCCGCCCGGAGGCGAAGCGGACGGCGCTTCGGCGCCGGCACCCGGGGCGAGGCGGCGGGTCATCACGCTCGGAGACATCGCCGGACGGGAGAGCGGCGGCCTGGTCGTGCTGCTCGTGGCGATCGGCGTCCTCACGCTCGCCAGCGACGAATTCCTCACCGGCAACAACCTGGCCAACCTCGCCCGCCAGGTCGCCATCTTCGCGATCATCGCGGTCGGCCAGCTCCTGGTCATCCTGACGGCCGGGATCGACCTGTCGGTCGGGTCGGTCCTCGGCCTGTCGGGCGCCTCCACCGCGCAGTTCCTGGTGGCCGGCGTGCCGATCGTGCCGTCGATCCTGCTCGGAGTGGGGATCGGCACCGGGCTCGGGGCCGTCAACGGCCTGCTGGTGACCCGGGCCCTGCTGCCGCCGTTCATCGCGACCCTGGGCATGCTCGGCATCGCCCGCGGAATGGTCCTGCTCAGCACCGACGCGCAGACCATCCAGGGTGTGCCGGACGCGTTCCAGGCCATCGCCAACGGCACGGTCCTGGGCATCCCCAACCTGCTCATCATCGCCGCCGCGGTCACCGCCGTGGTGTGGTTCGTGCTCACCCGGACGGTCTTCGGCCGCTACATCTACGCCGTCGGCTCCAACCCGGAGTCGGCGCGCCTCGCCGGCGTCCCCGTGCGCATGGTGACGATCTCGGTGTACCTGATCTCGGGCCTGCTCGCCGGCCTCGGCGGGGTGCTGCTCGCCTCCCGCCTGGGAGCGGGCATCCCCACCGCGGGCACCGGCTTCGAGCTCAGCGCGATCGCGGCCTGCGTCATCGGCGGCGCCAGCCTCTTCGGCGCGAAAGGCAGCGCGATCGGCGCCGCCACCGGAGCGCTGATCATGGGCGTGCTCAACAACGGCGGCAACCTCCTGGCGATCAACGCCTTCTACCTCCAGATCGCCATCGGCGTGCTCATCCTCGTCGCGGTCGGGTTCGACCAGCTGAACACCCGGCGGTCCGCCGCGGGCGGCGGCTGACACAGAGGCAACGCCTCACCTGACGGTGATCTCCGTGCCGAGACCGGCGGCCGCCTGCTCGTAGCGTGCCGGGGGCTGGTCGCAGCGGCGGGACACGTCGTCGCGGGTCTCGAACAGGTGCATGGCGGCGGAGGCGAGCTCCGAGCACAGCTCGTACGCTCCCAGCGCCTCGCTCTGGCTGACCGCCGCCACGATGCCCGCTCGTTCGGCGTCCACCCAGGCGAGCGGGTCCCGTACGAGGCGTTCGGTGGTCTCCGGGCCGGGCGACCAGTGGATGCTGCGGACCCGCGGCACGCGGTGCTCTCCGCCGCACCACCGGAGGTGCGCCTGGCGGGTGAGGGCGAGCCAGGCGCTCAAGGCGCGGCGCACCGCGGCGAGACGTTCGTCCTCGGGCTCGTCGGCCTTGGCGCGTTCTCGCGCGTACGCGCGCGTCAGGTCGTGGAAGCGGAAGCGCGCCTGACCCGTCCGGTCACGGCCGGCGACGTCGAGGAGGCGGACGTCCACCAGCTGCTCGAGCAGGTCCTCGGCCTCGGTGTGCGGCAGGTCGAGCAGGGCGGCGGCGGCCCAGGCGGCGAAGTCCGGGGCCTCCAGCAGGCCGAGCAGGCGGAACAGCCTCCGCGCCGCCGGGTCCAGGTCCCGGTGGTCCACGGCGAGGCCGTCCCGCACCGACAGGGAGCCGTGGGTGAGCCCGTGCAGGCGGCCGCGGGCGTCGCTCAGCCTGGTGACCAGCTGGTCCAGGCCCCAGTGCGGCCGGGCGGCGAGCTTGGCGCCGGCGATCCGGACCGCCAGCGGCAGGCCACCGCAGAGCTGGACGAGCCTGCCCGCCTCGCCGGGCGCCCCGGCCGCCCGCCCGGCGCCGATGACGTGCCGCAGGAGTTCGAGCGCCTCGCCGTGCGGCATCACCGGCAGCTCGATCATCCGCGCCGCGGGCAGGGCCGTCAGGCGGCGCCTGCTGGTGATCAGGACCGCGCACCCTGGCGTGCCCGGCAGGAGCGGGGTGAGCTGCCCTTCGTCCGCCGCGTCGTCGAGCACCACCAGGTAGCGCCGGTCGGCCAGCCTGCCGCGGTACAGTTCCGCCCGCTCCTCCAGCCCGGCCGGGACGGCGGCGCCGTCGATCCCGAGCATGCGCAGGAGCCGGGCCAGCGCCTCCTCCGGGTCCGTGGGACGGTTGTCCTCGCCGCGCAGCTTGATGTACAGCTGCCCGTCGGGGAAGTCCCGCCGGAGGCGGTGCGCGACGTGGACGGCCAGGGCGGTCTTGCCCACTCCCGCCTGACCCGAGATCACGCACAGGGGCAACGTCGGCGCGGTCCGCACGGCGCCCCCGGAAGCCGTCGCCTGCCCCGGGCAGAGCGCCTCGACCGCGGACGACAGCTCCGCCTGCCTGCCGACGAAGTCGGCGATGTCCGGCGGCACCTGGCAGATGCCTCTGCCCTCCTGCCGGGACGTGACGGCTGGCAGGTTGCCGCCGAGGATCATGGCCTGCAGGCGTTTCAGGTCCTCCCCGGGCTCGACGCCCAGCTCTTCCACGAGCACGTCGCGGGCCTGCCGGTAGGCGTCCAGCGCCTTGTCCCGCTGTCCCGCGCGTGCGTACGCCAGCATGAGGAGGTACCACGTCCTCTCCCGCAGCGGCTGCTCGATCAGCAGGCGGCGGAGATCACCGGTGACCTCCTGCGAGTGACCCAGGCGGAGTTTCAGCTCCGCGTAGTCGAGGCGCGCCTGCGTGCGCCACTCCTCCACCTCGGCGAGGCCGGTGAGCAGGTCGTCCCGCAGCGGGGTGCCCTCGGCGGGCCGCCCGCGCCACAGCGCCAGCGCGCGCCCGAACCGCTCGACCGCGGACTCGGTCTCGCCCCTTTCGGCCTCCAGCCGGGCCAGCCGTACCTCCTGGTCGAAGGTGAGCAGATCGACCTCCTCCGTACCGGCCTGGAGCAGGTAGCCGGAGCCCTTGGTGAGGAGGCGGGTCCCTGTCGGCAACGACTTTCTCAGCTGCCCGACGTACGTGTGCAGGTTGGAGACCGCCGAGTGGGGAGGCTTGTCCCACAGCGCGGCGATCAGCCGGTCCTTGGACACCGTGGTGTTGACGTTGAGCAGCAGACTGGCCAGGACCACGCTCTGCTTGCCGCTCAGCTCGATGGAATGCGTTCCGCTCACACGGACACATATCGGCCCCAGGATGCCGAAGGTCACTTCCGTCAAACCGTGCTCCCGCTGATGATCAACCCGAACAGCGACCGCTGGCCACCTTCCGGCATAGCCGCATAAAGGGCGCATGCTCACAGCAAGGCGGATATGCGGACACGGCGGGCCGCCGCGCTCAGAGTCCGGCGAGTACGCCGTGCTGCGCGGGCGCGCCCAGCTCGGCCAGCACCGCCTGCGCCCGCCGCCGGGCGGAACGGGCGCCGCGCTCGTTACCCGTCCGCTCGCGCGCCCGCCCCAGGACGACCAGCGCACGGGCCAGGCCGAGCCGCTGACCGGTGCGGGTGAAGGTGCGCACCGCCCGCTCGCACTGCCGGACGCACTGGTCGTACTCGCGCTCGCCGAGATCGGCGACGGCCAGCGCGATCCGGGCCCGGCCCGCGCCCAGGACCCATCCCCGAGCCGCCCTGCGCAGCGCGGAGCCGGCGTGGGCGCGGGCCTCCCGGTAGCGGCCCTCGTGGGAGGCCAGCTCCGACAGAGCGAGCGCGGCCTCGACGCCGCCCTGGTGATGACCGAGCTCTTCGGCCTGGCGCCAGGCGGCCTGTAGCCGGTCACCGGCCTGCTGACCGAGGCCGAGCTCCGCCCGCGCCAGGCCGATCAGTGCGAGGACCTCATGGCCGTGGTCCTCGATCTGCCTGGCCAGGGCGAGCATCTCCCTTCTGGCCAGCAGGGCCTGCAGGTGCCGCTCGGCGTCGGCGTGCACGGCGGCTATCGCGTCCAGCGCCGAGACCTGCCCGTACACCATCCCGGCCGACGAGGCGAGCCTCAGCGCGCGCCGCAGGATCGGCAGGGCCTCCCCGAGCCGCCCCTGCTCCTGCCGGACCTCCCCGAGCCCGACCAGCGTCAGCGCCTGCAACTCCTTGGGGCCGATCTCCTCGGCCATGGCCATCGCCTGTTCCAGGCACTCCTCGGCGTCCGCCAGCCTCCCCCGTTGGCGCAGCATCACGCCGAGGTTGTTGACGCCGGAGGCCTGGCGCCCCCTGTCGCCGAGCGACTCGTAGATCCGCAGCGCCTGGCGCGTCTTGGTGACGGCCTGCCTGGACGAGCCGACCAGCGCGAGCGCCGAGCCTTCGGCGCGGAGGGCGTCCGCTTCGCCGCTTCGCCATCCGGCCTTACGGCAGGACGCTGTCGCGCGGCCCAGTTCCTCGGCCGAGAGCCGGTAGTCGCCGGTGCAGACGTGCGCCAGGCCGAGTGACAGGCGCATGGCGGCCTCGCCGAGCACGTCGCGGTCCCGCTGCGCGCTCGCCAGCCCGAGCCGGGCCAGCCGCAGCCAGACGGGCAGCCAGCGCTTGCGGTAGAGCACGGCACGCATGGCATGCGCGAGCCGCCAGACGATCCCGTCCATCCGCAGCTCGGCGGCGTGCTCGATGGCCGCGGTGACGTTCACCCACTCGCTCGTGAGCCACGCGTCCGCGTCCTGGGGGGAGTCGAAGTGCACGGCGGGCGGCTCGTCCAGCAGGTCCACCGGGCGGGAGTAGGCCACGTCCGCCACCGCGGCGACGCTGTGCAGGTAGAACTCCAGCAGGCGCAGGACGGCGGCGCGGTCGTCCTCGGCGCTGCCCGTCTCGCGGGCGAACTCCGCCACCAGGTCGTGGCAGGTGTAGCGGCCCGCCCCCGTCTCGGTGGCCAGGTGGACCCGGGTGAGGGCGTTCAGCAGGGCTTCCGCCTCGGCGACGCCCACGTCGGCGAGGGCCGCGGCCGCGCGGGTGGTGATGCCGTCACCGGGGACCAGGTTCATCAGGCGGAACATCCTGCGGGCCGCCCCGGAGAGCGCCTGGTACGACAGGGACAGCGCCTGACGCACGGCCGCGCCCTCGTCCCCCTCGATGTGCAGCCCCGTCAGCCGTCCGTGCTCGGTCAGCTGCTTCACGTAGCCGGCGATCGTCAGGTGCGGATGATCCGCCAGCCGGGCGCCGGCGACCCTGAGCGCGAGGGGCAGGTGCCCGCACAGGCGGACGAGCTCGGCGGCGGCGTCCGGTTCGGCGTCGATCCTGCCGCGGCCCGCGGTGCTCGCCAGGAGTTCCAGGGAGGACTCAGGAGGCAGGCCGTCCAGCGCGATGCGCTGCGCTCCCTCCAGCGCCACCAGGCCGGTGAGCCGATCGCGGCTCGTGACGAGCGTCAGGCAGCGCGGCTCGCCCGGAAGCAGGGGCCGCACCTGTGCGGAGCCGGCCGCGTTGTCCAGCACGATGAGCATCCGGCGCCCGGCCAGCGACGACCGGTAGAGCGAGAGCTGCGCCTGCGGGTCCACCGGCACGTCCTGAGCCGGGTGGCCCAGGGCGATGAGCAGCCGCGCGAGCGGATCGGCGGTGGCCGCGCCCTGGTCGAAGCCATGCAGATCGAGGAAGAGCTGCCCGTCGGGGAACAGCTCCGCGTGCTCGTGCGCCCAGTGCAGCGCCAGGCTCGTCTTGCCGATGCCCGCGGGGCCGACGATGGCGACGGTCCTGGCGGAGCCCTCGCTGAGCAGGCCGAGCCGGTCGAGCTCGGCCTGCCGGTCGAGCAGCCGGCCGGGAGCGAACGGCAGCTGGCGGGGCCTCGCCGGCGCCGCCGACGACTTCGCGCGCAGCAGCCGGCCGTGCAGCTCGCGGAGCGAAGGGGCCGGCTCCGTGCCGAGCTCCTCCCGCAGGTGGTCGCGGAGCCGGTGGTAGACGTCCAGCGCCTCGGCCGTCCTGCCGGTCGCGGCCAGGGCCCGCATGAGCTGGCCGTGCGGACGCTCTCTGGAGGGGTGCGCGACGACGACGGCCCGCAGCTCGGTGACGACCTCCGCGGCCCACCCCTGGGTCAGCATCAGCTCCGCCCGCTCCTCGACCGCGCCGGCGTGCAGCTCCCAGAGGCGCGCGACCGCGGCCTGGGCGAACGGGTGATCGATCTCCGGCAGCGGCGGGCCGCCCCACAGCGCGAGTGCCTGCTCGTAGAGGGGCAGCGCGTCCTCCGCGGTGGCGCGCCGCGCCTGACCCACGAGGTCGGCGAACACGTCGGAGTCCAGCTCGCCGGGTCCCACGTGAAGGATGTAGCCGCGATCGCAGGTGGTGATCAGCTCGCTGCCGCACGCGGCCCGGAGCTTGGCGATCAGCATGCGGATCCTGGAGCGGTACGTATCGGGTACCGTCTCGCCCCAAAGGACGTCCGCCAGGAAGTCGGCCGACACCGGGGCGCCGGCGTTCAGCAGCAGCACGGCCAGCACCGTCCGCTGCTGGGGCGGCAGCAGGACCTCCGTTGTCTCGATCATGACCTGCACGCCGCCGAGGATCCGGAAGCCGTGGGTCTTTCTCGACATAACGGGACTGTAAGCGATCAATAACTGGTCGGGTGAGCGTTCACGGAGGAAAGTCAGCCCTGGAGGGGGTCGGCCCTGTGGCCGCACTGGAGCGGGGAGGCGCCGCGGGGCCGAGCCGACCTGGGCGGCGGGCGGTTCGGCCCTACCGGCGAAGGACGTTGGTCCTGGTCATGAGGGTCCTGCGGCCCTGTCCCCGCACGGCGGCCCCCTTCAGTCTTGAAGGCAGTGAAAGTGCAATCCGGGGACAGAGCGTTGGGGGCCGGGGCATGAAACGGTCAACAGTGGCGAGGATCGCGGCCGGCTCCGCGCTGGCGGCCGTGGCGGCCGGCGCCACTGTGGCGGCCACCGATGTGGTGCAGCAGGTCACCCAGATCACGTCCGGGCAGCAGAGCGCCGCACCGGCCGAGCGGGGCATGGCGGCGCCTTACCGGCCCATGCGCGACGCGAACGTGACCGATGAGGCCGACTATCTGGCCCGTATGGTGGCGCGCCATCACGAAGCAGTGGCGGCGGCCCGGCAGCTCCAGCGCTCACAGCGGCCCCAGATGCGCGCGCTCGGAGCCTCGATCGCGAAGACGCAGAACGCCGAGATCAGCACGATGAGGGCCTGGCTGGACCGGTGGTATCCGAGGCGTTCGGACACGGAGACCGGCTACCCCCCGATGATCCGCGATATGTCCAGGCTGTCGGGCGACGCGCTGGACGAGGCGTTCCTGTGTGACATGACCGACCATCAGATGATGGGGGTGGTGATGTCTCAGCAGTTGCTGATGTCCGGGCGCGCCCGGCATCAGGAGGTCGCCGCGTTCGCCGTCAAGACGCGCGATGCCGAGCGTGCCGAGGTCTTCCGGATGCAGCGGGACCTGGCCGACCGGTTCGGCGGCTGGGCCGTTCCCTGCGAGATGCAGGGCTGACCGGCGAGCTCCTCGCCGGCGGAGTGGAGGGGGATGTCATGCCGATCGAGGTCAAGGACATCATGGGCCGCGTGGCCATCGCCGTGCTGAAGGATGCCTCGTTCGTGGAGATCATGGAGGCCATGGAGCGGTTCGCGGTGGGCGCGGTCACGGTGATCGATGCGGATCGGCGGCCGGTGGGTGTGGTGTCCGAGGACGATCTTCTGCTCAAGGAGGCCGACCCGGTACGGCACAGCGTGTCGATGTACGAGTCGGGCAGGCAGCGGCAGGAGCACGAGAAGGCCGCGGGTGTGACGGCGGCCCAGCTCATGACCTCGCCGGCGATCACCGTCACGCCGGACACCTTCGTGCGGGAGGCGGCCCGGCTGATGCACGCAGAGCGCATCAAGCAGCTGCCCGTGGTGGACGCGGTCACCGGGCGGATCGTCGGCACCCTGCACCAGCGCGACGTGCTCCGGGTCTTCAGCCGCCCCGTCGATGAGCTGGAGGCGGACGTCAGAGCCGTGCTCCCGGACCCGGAGGCGTTCACCGTCGAGATCGACCAGGGCGTGGTGACGGTCAGCGGCGCGGTGGAGTGGCGATCACAGGCCATCGCCTTGGCGGAGCGGGTCCGGGCGGTCGAGGGCGTCGTGGACGTGAGGTCCGTGGTGACCTTCGACAAGGACGACCTCCTGAGCGCCCGCTCGGGGAGGTAGGCGCCGCCGCCAGGATGGCCCGGCGCCGGCGTCGCCGTCACGGTGCCGCCGCCAGGGTGCCGGCCTCTGGCGTCACTCGCGGCGGTCGTCCCGCAACCGCGCCGCCAGGGCCGCCGCCTGGGTGCGGCGCTGCATGTTGAGCTTGGCCAGCAGGTTGGACACGTAGTTCTTGACCGTCTTCTCCGCCAGGAACATCCGCTCGCCGATCTGCCGGTTGGTCAACCCCTCGCCGATCAGGTCGAGAATGTGCCGTTCCTGCTCCGACAGCGTGGCGAGGGGGTCCTTCCTGCCCGCCTGGTCGCGCAGGCGCTGCAGCATGGCGGCGGTGGTCTGCGGGTCGAGCAGCGACTGCCCGGAGGCGACCGTCCGTACCGCGGCGACCAGGTCGGAGCCGTGGATCTGCTTGAGCACGTAGCCCGACGCGCCCGCCATCACCGCGTCGAACAGCGCGTCGTCGTCGGCGAACGACGTCAGCATCAGGCACGCCAGCCCAGGCAGCCGCGAGCGCACCTCGCGGCACACATCCACGCCGCTGCCGTCCGGCAGCCGCACATCCAGCACCGCCACGTCCGGCTTGAGCGCCGGGATACGGGCGATCGCCGACTCGGCCGTGCCCGCCTCGCCGATCACCTCGATGTCCGCCTCGGACCCCAGCAGCGCCGCGACACCCCGCCGCACGACCTCGTGATCGTCGACAAGGAACACCCGAATCATATGTACGACGCTATCCGACCGCAGCCCTGGCGATGGGCATCGCCGCAGGTCAGATGCGACACTGAGAGATGTGGAGAGCGAGCGTCACCCGTTGATGCCGCAGATGCGGCTCGACGAGCTGCTGGCCGAGTTGCAGATGCGGCTCAATGCCGTGCTGTCCACACGGGACCGGGTGCACGCGCTGCTCGAGGCGATCGTGACGGTGGGCGGCGACCTCAGCCTGGAAGCCGTGCTGCGCCGCATCACGGAGACCGCGACGAAGCTGGTGGACGCCAGCTACGGCGCGCTCGGCGTGATCGGCAAGGAGAACACGCTCATCCAGTTCATCCCGGTGGGACTGACCGAGGAGGAGATCGCCAGGATCGAGCACTGGCCGCGCGGCCTGGGCCTGATCGGCCTGCTGATCAAGGATGCGCGGCCGCTCAGGTGCGGCCGCATCGCCGAACATCCGGATTCGTACGGCTTCCCGCAGGGCCATCCGCCCATGGGCTCCTTCCTCGGCGTCCCGATCCGGGTGCGGGAGAAGGTTTTCGGAAACCTTTACCTGACCGAGAAGCGCGGCGGCGGAGAGTTCGACGAGGAGGACGAGGCCATCGTGATCGCGCTGGCCACCGCTGCCGGCGTCGCCGTGGACAACGCCCGCCTGTACGAGGTGTCGCGGCGGCGTGAGACCTGGCTGCAGGCGTCCTCCGAAGTGAGCACGAGCCTGCTGTCCGGCGCCGACCAGGGCCAGGTGCTGAGCCTGGTGGCGGCCCGCGCCCGCGAGATGACCGACGCGGACCTGGTCGAGGTGCTCATGCCCGAGCCGTCGAAGCAGTCGCTGATCGTGGAGTTCGCGGCGGGGGAGGGCGCGGAGGAGCTGCCGGGCGCGGTCTTCGTGGTGTCGGAGACGCTCGCGGGCCAGGTGTTCACCGAGGGCGAGCCGATGTCCGACGCGGACATGCAGAGCGTTCCGCGCCCCGGCTCGCCGCTGCGGCGGCTGGGCTACGGGCCGGTGCTGATGGTGCCGTTCGGGAACGCGCAGAGCGTGCGCGGGGTGCTGGTGCTGGCCAAGCGGAGCGGGCGGTTGCCGTTCAGCGATGCGGATCAGCAGATGCTGCAGGCGTTCGCCTGCCAGGCGGCGATCGCGTTGGAGCTGGCCGAGGCGCGCCGGGACGCCGAACGGCTGGGCCTGCTGGAGGACCGCGACCGCATCGCCAGAGATCTGCACGATGTGGTCATCCAGCGCCTGTTCGCGACGGCGATGACGCTGATGAGCACGATCCGGCTGGTGGAGCGGCCTGAGGCGGCCAATCGGGTCCAGCACGCGATCGACGAGCTGGACGAGACGATCCGGCAGATCCGCTCGTCCATCTTCGCGCTGCAGGGCTCCGCCCAGGCCGCACCCAGCTTGCGAGGCCAGATCGTGGCGCTCGTGGAGGGCGCCGCCGGCCACCTGGGCTTCATGCCGGGCCTGCGCATGGAAGGGCAGATCGACACCCTGGTTCCAGGAACGGTCGCCGAGCACCTGCTGGCCGTGCTGCGCGAGGCCCTGTCCAACGTGGTCCGCCATTCCCGCGCGACCCGCGCCGATGTTCTCGTGCGGGCCGCCGATGCCGAACTCGCCCTCATGGTCACGGACAACGGCGTCGGCCTGGGAGAGAGCGGACGCCGCAGCGGCCTGCGCAACGTGGAGGAGCGGGCCGCCTGCCTGGGCGGCGCCGCGGAGTTCGCCCCCGCCGAAGAGGGCGGCACCCGGCTGTGCTGGCACGTCCCGCTGTGAGACCGGCGCTGTGGGAGCGGCGCTGTGAGACGGCGCTGTGGGAGCGGCGCTGTGGGAGCGGCGCTGTGAGACGGCGCTGTGAGACGGCTCAGGCGGCGATCCGGCGGCCGGACACCTGCTCGGCCTCGACCACGATGTAGTGGTCCCGGTTGCCCGGCGCCCAGGTCGCCAACGGCAGCGCCGACAGCCGGTCGCGCTCGGTCGGGTCCGTCACGGCCCGCGCGAGTCCCACCGCGGTGACAGACCAGCCGGTACGCCGCTCCAGATCGAACTCGTCGGCCTCGAAGGCCACCACGGCGCTTCTGGTGGCGGTGGCCAGCTTGGACCCGATCGAGGTGCGGATCACGATGGAATGGCCGTCGAGATGGAAGTTGACCGGCTGCACGGCCGGCAGAGCCCGATCGGTGAACACGATCCGCCCGATCGGCGCCGTGGACAGCAGGTCGAGGCACTCCGCGCGCGAGAGCACCTGAAGCCCGGACGAGTCGACCTGCATACCTTCACCCTCTCTGCTCCGAGCCCCTCAGCGTTAGGGGCGAAAGTCCCGTCCTTGCCGCTCGAAGACCCATGCCACTCAGATGATGAGAACATCGGGATGTTCTTGGTATCCTTACTGTGTCGGGACGAGGAAGGGAGTCATGATGGCGAGGCTGACCCGGGCGCAGCAGCAGGAGCGCACCCGCGCGGCGGTGCTGGCCGCGGCGAGGGAGGAGTTCGCCGAGCGCGGCTACGCCGACGCCAAGGTCGACCGGATCGCGGAGCGGGCCGAGCTGACCCGTGGCGCCGTCTACTCGAACTTCCCGAGCAAGCGCGCGCTCTACCTGGCGGTCCTGACCGACTCGATCGGGCGCACGGACGCGGCGGCGGCGACGTCGCCGCCGGACCTGGCCGAGGCGTTGGGCGCGTTCGCCCGCGTCTGGCTCGAACGGCTCCCGCTGGCCGGCGACACCCCCGCCGGTGGGAAGCTGCAGCTGCGCGCGCTGGCCGGGGTGTTCGACGACGAACCGGGCCGCGCCGCGCTGGCCCAGCTCGCCCGGCTGGAGGCGCTGCTGCTCGCTCTCGCGCTGGAGTCACGCCTGCCGCGCCACACCCGGCGGGTGCGGCTGGCCGAGCTGGTCCTCACGCTGCTGGCCGGCGCCGGCCACCTGGCCGACACGGCGCCCGGCTTCGGCGACCCCTTCGACGTGGCAGGCGCCTGCCGGCATCTGGCCGGGCTCGACCTCGCCGACACCTGGGACCCGCCGCACCTGCCGTACATCGCTCCTGCGCGGCCCGTCCAGGACGTCTGGGAGCCGCCCGCGGAGCTGCCGGACCAGATCACCGGCCGGCGGACCGGGTTCGACGCCGACGGTGTGATCGCGGTCCTCGGCACCGGCCGGCTGGAGGCGGCCGAGGAGGCCGTGCGCGCCGCCCGCCCGGGCGACCGCGTCACCGTGGCCGTCGTGACCGGCGACCCGGCCGAGACCGGACGTCTCGCCCGGCTCAGGATCGGCGACCTCGCCGGATGCCTGCGCCGCGTGTTCACCCCCGACGCCTGGCCGGACCTCCGCCTGGTCCTCGACGAGCGCGCCACCATCGCCTCGGCCGCCGGGATCCCCGACGCCGACGACGCCACCGAGGCCGCGGTACGCGTCCAGTCGGGCTGGATCGTCGCCCGGGCCTCCGGGCGAGGCGCCGCCCACGCGGCGGCAGCCGCGGGCGGGCCGGCCATGACCGAACCCGGGAAGGCCGGGCGATGACCCGCGCCGCCCGGCATGTCCCCGACATCACAGACGACCGACAGGAAGGGCCTGCCGACGTGCCGCGTCCGACCAGCACCGACTTGCTGGTGCTCCACACCCTGCGCTGCATGGGGTTCACCGTCCTCGCCCGCGTGGCCGAGGCGAGCGGGCTGCCCGAGGCCGACGTCGAATCCGAGCTGATCGATCTGGCCGTGGCCGGCCTGGTCACGCACACTCGGGGAGACTTCGGCGGGTGGGGCATCACCGAGGCCGGCCGCGCCGCGGACGCCGAGCGGATCTCCGCCGAGCTGGACGCGGCCGGCGCCCGGGCCGCGGTGGCGGCGGCGTACGACGCCTTCCTCCCGCTCAACGGAGAGCTGCTCGATCTCTGCGCCGCCTGGCAGACGCGGTCCGCCGGCGGTGTCCTGACGCTCAACGACCACGCCGACCCCGCCTACGACTCCCGCGTCCTGGACCGGCTGACCGATTTCGACCGGCGCGCCGATGTCGTCATCGCGGACCTGACCGCGGCGCTGCCCCGATTCCGGCGGTATCGGGCCCGGCTCACCGACGCGCTCACCCGCGCCAGGGCCGGCGAGCCGGAGTACGTGACCGACAGCATGGCCTCGTACCACACGGTCTGGTTCCAGCTGCACGAAGATCTGCTGGTCACGCTGGGGATTCCGCGATGACGTGGATCCATCCGCTGTCGCCGGAAGCCGTGGAGGGCGGGGAGGGCGGGGAGGGCGGGGAGGGCGCGGCCGTGCTCGGCGGGAAGGCGTACGGCCTGATCGTCCTGCGGCGTCTCGGGCTGCCCGTGCCTCCGGGATTCGTCATCGGCACCGGGGCCTGCCGCGCCTTCCTGCGCGACGGGCGGCTTCCTGACGGCCTGGGCGCCGAGCTGGCCGCCGCGCTCTCCGAGCTCGAGGCCGCCACGGGACGGCGCCTGGGCGGGGCCGAGCGGCCGCTGGCGGTGTCGGTCCGCTCGGGCGGCAGCGTGTCGATGCCCGGCATGATGAGCACGATCCTCAACCTCGGCCTCACCGCCGAGGCCGCGGAGGGGCTGGCGGCCGAGACGGGTGACCCGCGCTTCGCGCTCGACTCGCGCCTGCGCTTCCTGTCCGGCTTCGCCGCCACGGTCCTCGGCGTCGACCCGGCCGCACGCGGGGCCGCGGGGATCCATGAGATCGAGGCCCTCATCCGCGAACGAGCCAGCCAGGCGGTCCTCGACGACCCGGCGCGGCAGCTGGAGCTGGCCGTCGAGGCCGTGCTGGCGTCATGGGACACGCCGCGCGCCCGGACCTACCGCGAGCTGCACGACATCCCGCATGACCTGGGCACGGCGGTCACCGTTCAGGCCATGGTGTTCGGCAATCGCGGCGACCACAGCGGCAGCGGCGTCGCGTTCAGCCGCGATCCCAACACCGGTGAGCGGGTCCCCTACGGCGAGGTCCTGTTCGGCCGCCAGGGCGAGGACGTCGTCTCGGGGCGGTCGATCACCCGGCCGCTGTCCGAGCTGGCCGGACGGGAGCCGGCGGTGTGGGCCGCTCTGCTGGCGGCCCTGGCCCGGGTCGAGGGGCACTACCGCGACGCGTGCCACGTGGAGTTCACCTTCGAGGCGGGCCGGCTGTGGCTCCTGCAGGTGCGGCCCGGCGGACTCGCCGGGCGGGCCGCCGTCCGCGTCGCGGTCGACCTGGCCGACGAGGGCGTCATCGATCGCCGCGAGGCGCTGCACCGCGTCTCCCCGCGCCGGCTCGACCAGGTACGCACGCCCCGGATCGACCCGTCAGGCGGGCTCGACCTCCTCACCCGAGGGGTGGGCGCGTGCCCGGGCGTCGCGACCGGCAGGGTGGCGACCACCGCCGACACGGCCGCCCGGATGGCCGCCGACGGTCCGGTCATCCTGGTACGCCCCGAAACCTCCCCGCTCGACCTGCACGGCCTGGCCGCCGCCGCGGGCGTGGTCACCGCCCGTGGCGGTCCTACCAGCCACGCCGCCGTCGTCGCCAGGTCCATGGGCAAACCGGCCGTGGTGGGAGCCGCGGACCTCGAGGTCGACGTGGCCGCCGCCCGCGTGCGAGCCGGCGGGCGGGCCATCCCGGAGGGCACGCTCGTCACCATCGACGGGACCGGCGGAGAGGTCGCCGTCGGCAGCCCCCGCATCGTCACGGCGGCGTCCGATCCGCACCTGGACCGCCTGCTCGAATGGGCCGACGCCGTCTCGGGCGACCACTCGCCCCGCAGCGCCGCGGAACGCCTCGAAAGGGGGCGGTGAGCAGGCGTTCTGCCGGCTTGCCGCGGACGCCTTCCAAGCGCGACCCTTAGATGAGCGGGTCATCGCTTCGGGGGAGGTTGCGATGAGCGTGCACGGCACCACCATGCCTGCGGCGCGTCCCACGAGCCGGGCGCTGACAGTGGGCGTGGAGGAGGAGTTCCTGCTGCTGGACCACGCCGAAGGCCGTCCGGCCCTCACCGCGCCCGCGATCCTGGCGCTGCTCGACGGCGACCCGTACGTCAAGGCCGAGGTCATGCGCTACCAGCTCGAGACGGTCACCGGCGTGTGCACGGACCTGGCGCAGGTGGCGGAGGAGCTGTCCCGTCACCGGACGCTCGCCTCGCGCGCGGCGGAGGAGCTCGGCTGCCACCTGGTCGCCTGCGGCATAGCCCCCTGGCAGGTGCCCGGCCTGTCCGCCCTCACGGCCGACGCCCGCTACCGGGAACTGGCCGCCCGCCACGGCTCCCTGGTCGCGAGCTCCGGCACCTGCGGCTGCCACGTACACGTCGGCATCCCCTCCCGCGAGCTCGGCGTGCAGATCCTCGCCCGGCTCCGGCCCTATCTGGCCACGCTCCTCGCGCTCAGCGCCAACTCGCCCATCGCCGACGGCGGTGACACGGGCTGGGCCAGCCGTCGCCACCCGCAGTGGAGCCGCTGGCCGACGGCGGCGCCGCCCCGCGTCTGGCGATCGGCGGCCGACTACGACGCCGCCGTGTGCCGCCTGATCCGTCGCGGCCGTGCCATGGACGAGCGGAGCGTGTACTTCCACGCCCGCCTGTCACCGCGCCACCCGACGGTGGAGCTGCGCGTCATGGACACCTGCCTCTCGGTCGAGGACACCCTGCTGATGGCGGCCATGGCGCGGGCGCTCGTCGCCCTGGCCATCGCCGACGTGACACGCGGCGTGCCCGTCACCGCGCTGAGCGACAGGCGGATCGCCGCCGAGCTGACCGCCGCCGCCCGCCACGGCCTGGACGCGCTCGCCGTCGATCCGTACACCTCGCGCGTCATGCCCCACCGCGACCTGCTGGAGAGCCTCCTGCCGCACCTGCCCGACCCGGAACCGATCGCCCTGCTCCTGCGCGGGCTCGCCCGCCGGGGGACGGGTGCGGCCAGGCAGCGGACGATGTGGGCACGGGCGGGCTCACCCCGGCGTTTCGCCCAGCTGCTCGCCGGCGCGACACGGGCCCGAGCGTGAGGGTAGGAGGTGAGGGATCCGACATGTGGGGATACGCGCGTGGCGGGCTCGTCGCGAAGGAGGGGTCATGACCGTCGAATCGCTGACCGCCGGGCAGGTGATGAGCCGCGTCCTGGTGGCGGTCAAGCCGGACGAGTCGTCGTTGATGGCCTGGGAGCTGATGCGCCGCGCCGGCGTGCATCACCTGCCGGTCGTCGACGGGCGGCACGTGCTGGGCATCCTGACGCGGGAGCAGGTGGCGGCGTCCTGGTCGGGCGGGCCTGAGGAGCAGTCCAGCCGCCAGGTGCGGATGTTGCTGCGGCGCGAGCGCAGGCCGGTGGTCCGGCCGGACACCCCGTTGGCCAGGGTGGCGGGGACGATGCTGGACGCCGGGTGCGACGCCGTGCCGGTGGTCGACGGCGGCGGGCTGGTCGGCCTGGTCACCGCCTGTGACGTGCTGGCGGCCGTCGCCGGACGGGTCCGGTCCGCTCGGACGCCCGGTGAAGTCGTCACCGGGATGTTCCACCTCGAGCCCGTCCTGCCTCCGGCGCCCTCGCCGGGAGGCGCGTGAGGAAGCCGCCCTGCGTACGCCCACACCCTTCTCCTTGGCGCGGCGCTTGGCCTCAGCGGGCCAGCAGTCTCAGGCTCTCCGCCGCGGCGGAGCCGGACGGGGCGTGGTAGACGGTCAGGGCGTGTTCGGGGTCGTCGGGCAGCCGCAGCGACTCGAAGGAGAGGGTGA
Source organism: Nonomuraea sp. NPDC050786 (assembly GCF_040654115.1). Lineage (NCBI taxonomy): Bacteria > Bacillati > Actinomycetota > Actinomycetes > Streptosporangiales > Streptosporangiaceae > Nonomuraea > Nonomuraea sp. NPDC050786. The sequence continues at coordinate 5,715 of NZ_JBFAHJ010000034.1, read as the reverse complement.
GCTCGCCCACCAGCGGGTGACGCAGGCGCTGGACGCCGTGGTTGGCCTCCTCGACGTCGTGCCGGGCCCACAGGCGGCGGAACTCCTCACTCCGCGCCGTCAGCTCGTCCACGAGCGTCAGCAGCTGCGGATCGTCCGGATAGCAGCCCGCGTACAGGCGCAGCGCGCCGACGACGTCGGTGGCCCTGGACTCCCAGTCCGCGAACAGGCGGCGATGATCGGGTCGCAGGAACACCAGCCGGGCCCAGTTGCGCTCCCTGGCCGGCAGCCGGTCCCAGTCGCCGAACAGGGCCGCCGCCATCCGGTTCCAGGCCAGGAGGTCCGAGCGCGGCCCCGTCACGTACGCCGGCACCCCGTCCATGGCGGCCAGCAGCTGCCGGAGCTCGGCGCGTACCTGCTGGTGGGGCGGCGAGTACTGCTTGCGGTGCTGGCACTTGACCAGGTGCCTGAGGTGCGTGTGCTCGGCGTCCGTCAGCCGCAGGGCCCGCGCGATCGCGCCGACCACCTCGTCCGACACGTTGTTCCCCCGGCCCTGCTCGAGCCGGGTCAGGTAGGCGACCGACACGCCGGCGAGCTGGGCCAGCTCCTCGCGGCGCAGCCCCGGCACCCTCCGGTGCCGTCCGAGGACCGGCAGCCCGACCTCCTCCGGCGTCAGCCGGGCCCGGCGGCTGCGCAGGAACGCGCCGATCTCGGCACGCGGATCGAACGGCTGCTCGCCGCCCGGGTCCGCTCCTTCCGGGTCGGGCATGACGTACATATAGCCCATTGTCGCTGATCGCCGGATACGAGTGCGTGCGAGCCTGACCCTGGCAGTAGTAGGACCACCGGTCGTACGCGGGACAGGGCTCTGGGCCATCCCGCCCCGCCGCGGCAGGCTGGGGTGTGCCCCCCCACCTGACCACGATCTGAGGGAAGACTTCGATGAGCACTGTTGCCGCCTCTTCTGTCGTGCAACTCAACGGCCGGGCGGCGGTCGCCGGGGAGCTGGCGCCGCTGGCCTTCGCGGGCTACGCCCACTTCACCGCCATGCAGGTGCGTGGCGGCCGGGTCCGGGGGCTGGACCTCCATCTGGAGCGGCTGCGGCGCGCCTCGGTGGAGCTGTTCGGCCGGGCGCTGCCCGACGATCGGGTGCGGTCCTGTCTGAGGGCTGCCCTGGAGGACGGTCCGGCCGATCTCTCGCTGACGGCCACGGTGTACTCGCCGGCGGGGGAGTTCACCGTGGCCGGGGCCGAGGTCGAGCCGGAGGTGCTCGTCCGTACCGGACCCCCCGCCTCCGGCCCGGAGGGGCCGCTGGCGCTGGCGGCGGTCGAGCACGAACGGATGCTCCCGGCCGTGAAGCACGTCGGCGAGGTGGCCAAGACGTATTTCCTCCGCCAAGCCGTCGCGCAAGGCTTCGACGACGCCGCCTTCGTGGACCGCCGGGGCCGGCTCAGCGAGGCGTCGATCTGGAACCTGGCCTTCTGGGACGGCACCGCGGTGGTGTGGCCCGTGGCCGAGATGCTGAGCGGGATCACGATGACCATCCTCCGCCGGCGGCTGGACGGCCTCGGCATCCCGCAGCGCTCCCAGGAGATCACCCTGTCCGACCTGCCGGCTCTGGCCGGGGCCGTCGTCATGAACTCATGGACGCCGGGAGTGGCGGTGCACCGGATCGGCGCCGTGGCCCTGCCTGAGTCGCCGTCGTTCGTGGAGCTGCTGCACCGCGCCTACCAGGCCGAGCCGCTCACCGCGCCATGAGGTCCCGGCCGCCGGGGGCCACCCCGGCCCGTTCCGGTTAGGGAGGTTCCGGGTACGGCGGACGGCATGCACGCGACCGGACATCACCGTCGACCGCCCCGCCCTGCTCCACCTCCGCGAGGCCGGGGAGCACCTCGCCCTCTGGACCGCCGGCCCGTACGGGCGCGAGCCCGCCGCCGTGGTCGGCATCCACCGCGGTCAGGGAAGCAGGGAGCGCCCCAGGTCGACGATGAAGCGGGCGAGCGCGGCCCGCTTGCGGAACAGCTCGTGCAGTTCGGGGGTGGGTTCCTGGCCCAGAAGCTCGAAGGGGATCGCGGTCCACGCGCTGCGCAGCACCAGCGTGGCGACGTAGCCGAAGGAGACCTCGCCGGGATCCGCGACGCCGGCCGTCGCGGCGGCGTACGCGGCCTCGATCGCCTCGTGCACGGCCGGCAGGTCCGCCGGGTCGAGCTCGCCGGTGTGCGCGCGGCCGACCAGGAGCTGGCCCAGGTCGAAGCCCACGGCCGCCGGGTGCGGCCAGCCCCAGTCGACGGCCACGAACTCCGCCGAGCCGTCGGCCGGGACCAGCAGGTTCATGGGGCCGGCGTCGCCGTGGACGTGGGTGTGCGGGAGGCGGTCCAGGGCGTCCAGCAGCGGGTCGATCCGGTCGGCGAGGGCCAGGAGGTCGGCTCGGAGCAGCGGGTCGGCGTTCGCGGCGACCAGCGGGTGGCGCCACGTCGCCGGGTCCCGCAGGATCGGCAGGAACAGGCCGGCGACCGGACCCGCGCAGTAGAAGCGGAGGCTGCGGTTGAGCGGCTCGCGCGGCGCGGACGAGCGGCCCGCCACGGGCCGCGCGGCGGCCAGTTCGCCCAGCAGGCGGGCGGCGACGCGGTAGCGGTCCAGGTCCCACGCGGCGGGAGCGACCGGCACGTCCTCCAACCACATGACGAGCCGGTCGTCCCCCAGGTCGTCCAGCCGGTACATCCGGGGCAGTCGCAACCCGGCGGGAAGCGGAGGCCGGGCCAGGTAGACGTCCGCGTCGGCCCGCCAGGGGAAGTGCGCGACCGCCGCGGCCCGCGTCTCCTCGGGCATCTTCGCGAACCAGGCCGAGTGCCTGATCGCGTGGATCGACTTGACGAAGAACGACCAGCTCACGCCGCCGGTCGTCGTGCCGCGCACGCGGTGGAGCGAGGCCGTCGACAACGACCCGGAGCCGTGGTGGAGAAGCTCGACGTGCTGCTCGGCGATCTCGGCCAGCGGGTCGCCGAGGCACGCGCGGACGAGGTCCGTCAGGCCGGTGGTCAGCGTCACGGTCATGGGCCCCAGCATGCCGGGCGCCGCGACGCTCTCGCATGAGCATGGCCTACTCAAATACGCTTTCGCCGTGGCAGCCTCCTGGCCGTTCATCGGGCGTGCGACGCAACTCGCGAAGATCAGGTCCGCCGCCGAAGGCGTGGTCGTCGCCGGGCCGGCGGGGACGGGCAAGAGCCGCCTGGTGGCGCAGGCCGTACACGGCCTCGACGGGGTCGCGTGGGCGCGGGCCACCGCGGCCGCCGCGGAGGTCCCGCTGGGGGCCTTCGCCCCGCTGCTCCCCGCCACGCCGCCCGCCGGCAACCCGCTGGGCTGGGCGGCCGCCGCGCTGCGCGCGCCGGTGCTGGTGGTGGATGACGCCCACCTGCTCGATCCGGCCTCGGCCGCGCTCGTCCACCACCTCGTGACGCGGGGCGGGACCCGCGTGATCGCGACACTCCGCAGCCGGACGCCCGTGCCGGACGCGGTGCTCGCGCTGTGGAAGGACGATCTGGTGCCGCGGCTGGAGCTGGAGCCGTTCTCCCCGGAGGAGACGGAGGCCCTCCTGGGGGCAGCCCTGGGCAGCCGGGTGGAGGCGGCGACCGTGGCCCGGCTGTGGCGCGCCAGCCAGGGCAACGCCCTCTACCTGCACGAGCTCGTGCTGTCCGGGATCCTCACCGAGGACGGGGACGTGTGGCGCTGGCGCGGGCCGCTGACGATCACGCCCACGCTGCGCGAGACCATCGCGGGCCGCATCGGCGAGCTGACCGCGCGCGAACGGGAGGCGCTGGAGCTCCTGGCCTACGGCGAGCCGCTCGGCGCCGACCTGCTGGCCGTCCTCGGCTCCCTCGACGCCGTCCAGCACCTGGAGGACCGGCAGCTCGTCACCGTGCAGCCGGACGGCCGCCGGCTCCAGGTACGCCTCGCGCACCCCCTGTACGGCGAGGTCATCAGGGACGGCTGCGGCGTGCTGCGCGCCCGCACGATGATGCGCCGGCTGGCCCAGGCGGTGACCGAGGCCGGGCTGCGACGGCGCGAGGACGTGCTCAGGGTGGCCGTCTGGCGGCTGGACAGCGGCCTGCCCGGCGATCCCGGGCTGCTGCTGGCGGGTTGCGAGCGCGCCAGGATCGTCCGGGACCTGGAACTGGCCGTACGGCTCGGACGAGCGGCCGTGGCCGCGGGCGGCGGGACGCCCGCGCTGGCCGCACTGGCTACAGTGCTGTCCTACTCCGACCGGTACGCCGAGGCCGACGACGTGTTCGCCACCGCGTGGGAAGCGGACATGACCGAGACGGCCAGGACCGACCTCGGCGTGCAGTGGGCGCTGAACCTGGCCGTCGGGCTCGGGGACGTCGCGCGGGCGCGGGCCGTCCTGGAGGAGACCACCCGGCTCGCCCGCGGCGTTGGCGCGCGGCAGGGCATCCTGATCATGCGGGCCGTCCTGGCGGTGCTCACCGGCGACATCGCCGCCGCCGAGGAGCTGCTCGCGCGGACGCGGGAGCTGGGCCCGCTCAACCCGCACGGCGAACGCATGATCGGCGGGGCCGACGCGGCCGTCCTGCTGGCACGGGGCCGGGCCGCGGAAAGCCTGGCCCGCGTGGCGGAGGCCCGCGCCAGGCTCGTGAAGCAGCCGGACGCCATGCGGAGCCTCGCCGCCACCCTGACCGGGACCGCCGCGAACGCCGCGCTGCTGCTCGGCGACCTGGACGGCGCCGAGCGGCTCGCCGACGAGGGATTCGACCTGGGCGGCCAGTTCGGCAGCTGGACGCGGGCGATCCTGGAGTTCGGCACGGTGAAGGCCCGCGTGCTGCGGCTGCGTGGCCGGCTCGCCGACGCCCTCGCCTGGGCCCGCGACACGACCGGCCGGCTGCCTGCTTGCAGCGCGCTGGCGGGGTCCTATCTGGGCGAGCTCGCGCACGCGTACGCGCTCCTCGGCGACGTCGCCGCGGCCGAGGAGGCCCTGGCGCGGGTGGAGGCGACGGGCAGGCCGATCGGCCCGTCCGCCGTCATACCCCTCCGCTTCGCCCAGGTATGGACCATGGCCGGGCGCGGCGACGCGGCCGGGGCCGTCGCGCTCTGCCTGGAGATCGCCGGGAGCGCGCTGCCCTGCGACGAGCCGTTCGCGCTGCACGACGTCGTCCGGCTGGGCCGTCCCGACCTGGTGTCCGCGCGGCTCGCCGCGCTCGACGTGGACAGCCCGCTGGTCGCGCTCTTCGCGCGGCACGCCGCCGCCCGCGACGGCGCGGAGCTCGACGCGGTCTCGGAGGGCTTCGCGCGGCTCGGCCTGCTGCTGTACGCGGCCGAGGCGGCGGCGCAGGCGGCCGCCCGCCACCGCGAGGCCGGGCTGTGGCGCGGCGCGCGGGCGGCGGAGACCCGGGCCTGGCAGCTCTCCCAGCGCTGCCAGGGCGCCCGCACGCTCGCCCTGATGGACCTCGACGTCCCCGGCCTGACGCCGAGACAGCGCGAGATCGCGGTGCTGGCCGCCCAGGGGCTGACGAACCGCGAGATCGCCGAGCGGCTGGTCGTGTCCATCCGCACCGTGGCCAACACGCTGTACGCCGTCTACGACAAGACCGGCGTCAACGACCGCGCCGCCCTCGCCGCCATCCTGAATCGCTAATGGGAGCTACCGGGTCGGCTGATCGGGCAGACTCGGTGCCTGGTAGCCGCTGGTGAGTGAGCACTTCCAACCGCTGGACCGATTTTGAG